>NZ_CDRRUH010000075.1:0-12892 GCF_977045365.1 Fusicatenibacter sp. | reverse complement strand
GCAGGCGTGCTCCCTTGGCGGCGGCCGCATCATGATCAACCGTCTCGACGGGCTGGATGTCAACTGCAGCTGCGAGATTCCGACCCTGATCGTCCACAATCTGGACCAGCCGGGCCACGTAGCCGAGGTTACGTCGATGCTGGCACATAAGTCAGTCAACATTGCGAATATGTCCCTCTACCGCGACAAGAGAGGCGGATCGGCCGTCATGGTCGTGGAGATGGATCAGCCGCTTCCCAAAGAGTCGCTGGAATGGCTGGAGCATCTTGAGGGCATTGTAAAGGTAACATACATCAACGTAACGGAAGGAGAAGAGGACGATGTCTTATAATTCACTGGAAGAAATTGTCCGAGAGTGCCAGGAAAAAGACCTGCCGTTTGATGAAGTCATCCTTCTGGACGATATGAATGAGAGAAATGTAAGCCGCGAAGAGTCCATTGAGACGATGCGCGGCATGTGGGAAGCCATGAAAGGCGCTGAACGGAATTATGACGGTTCGCTGCAGTCGAGAAGCGGTCTTGTGGGCGGCGCCGGAAAGACGATGCGCGCGTATGTCGAGAGCGGGAACACGCTCTGCGGACCGTTTGTCGGAAAAGTTATGGCATCTGCACTTGCGATGGGTGAGTCAAACGCCTGCATGAAGCGGATCGTTGCAGCACCGACCGCAGGAGCGTGCGGTGTGCTTCCGGCTGTGCTCGTGAATTACCAGAAAGAGAAGGGGACAGCGGATGAGCAGATCGTGCGTGCGCTCTACACGGCAGCCGGTATCGGCCAGGTCGTTGCGGCGCGGGCCTACATTGCGGGCGCTTCCGGCGGCTGCCAGGCCGAAATCGGAACAGCAAGCGCGATGGCGGCAGGCGCACTGACCGCACTTGGCGGTGGCACTCCGTCCCAGATCACGCATGCGTCAGCGATGGCATTAAAGAACCTGCTCGGTCTCGTGTGTGACCCGGTCGGCGGTCTTGTCGAGGTCCCGTGCGTCAAGCGGAATGTGATCGGTTCCGTGAATGCACTTTCTGCGGCGGACATGGCACTTGCGGGAATCATAAGCCGCATTCCGCCGGATCAGGTGATCGATGCGATGCGGGAAGTCGGCGACCAGATGCATCCGAGTCTGCGCGAAACCGGCCAGGGCGGCCTTGCCAACACGCCGGCAGCACGCGAGTGGTGCGCGGCACAGGAAGAAGAATAAAAAAAACTTTTATTTTCGGAAAACTTTTGGTATAATAAAGGAAAGTCAGCCAAGGAGGAGGTTCTTTAAGATGGCAGAGGCAAAAATTCAGAAAAGAAACACTTATACGATATATGATGACGAAGGAATCGGAACCGTGCAGATTGCAGACGAGGTGGTAGCTATTATCGCAGGACTTGCGGCAACGGAAGTGGACGGGGTAGCCTCCATGGCCGGAAATATTACCAACGAATTAGTCAGCAAGCTTGGCATGAAAAATCTTTCCAAGGGTGTCAAAGTTGATGTACTCGACGGCGTTGTCTGCGTGGATCTTGCCCTCAATCTCAAATATGGATACGAGATTCCGGCAACCTGCAAAAACGTACAGGAAAAAGTAAAAACAGCGATCGAGAATATGACAGGCCTGGAAGTTTCCGATGTCAATGTAGCCATTGCAGGCGTGAATATGGAACAGACGAAATAAAAAACAACGAACCGCGAGGGAATAAGGCGACCCCTTACACCCCGCGGTTTTTGTCAACTATACAGGAAGGAATTAAAACAAACGATGAACAGAAGCAAACTTCGCGAAAATATTTTTAAACTTCTCTATACCGCAGAGTTCCAGGAGAAAGAGGAGATGCCGCAGCAGATGTCTCTTTACTTTACGTACTCTGACGACAACGACGAGGATGAAGAAGTAACCGTAAGCGAAAAAGATCAGACCTATATGGAAGAGAAATACCATCATGTGACCGAGCACATCCCGGAAATCGACGAGATGCTGAACCGTACTTCCGAGGGCTGGAAAACGACCCGTATGGGAAAAGTAGACCTGGCGATCCTGCGTCTTGCTGTTTACGAGATGAAATTCGACGAGGACGTTCCGGTCGGTGTAGCCATCAACGAGGCCGTTGAGCTGGCAAAACGCTTCGGCAGAGACCAGTCCCCGTCCTTTATCAACGGTATTCTTGGAAAACTGGCAAGAGAAGAAGATGAGAAATAAAAACCAGAATGTTTACACCGTAGGCCAGGTCAATTCATACATCAAAAATATCTTTGACCAGGACTATATGCTCCGCAGGATCTACGTCAGCGGAGAAGTAAGCAACTGTAAATACCATCCGTCCGGCCACATCTATTTTTCGTTAAAAGACGCCGAAGGAACGATTTCCTGCGTCATGTTCGCCGGTTCGCGGCGCGGCCTTGCCTTCCCGATGCGGGACGGCGACAACGTGATTGTCGGCGGCAGCATCAGCGTCTATGAGCGGGACGGAAAGTATCAGATCTATGCAAAAGAGATCACAAAAGAGGGCGCCGGCCTTTTATATGAAAAGTATCTGGCCCTAAAAGCAGAACTGGAAGAGATGGGCATGTTTGCCCCGGAGTACAAGCAGCCGATTCCTGCGTATGTAAAGAAAATCGGCGTTGTCACAGCACCGACGGGAGCTGCTGTGCAGGATATCAAAAACATTGCACTCCGCCGGAATCCCTTTGTCCAGATCATCCTCTACCCGGCCCTGGTGCAGGGAGAGGGAGCGGCGGACAGCATCGTGGAGGGCATCCGCCGTCTGGATGCACTGAATCTGGATGTGCTGATCGTGGGCCGCGGAGGCGGTTCGATCGAGGATCTTTGGGCGTTCAACGAGGAAAAAGTAGCGCGTGCCGTTTTTTTCTGCCATACCCCGGTGATCTCCGCCGTCGGCCATGAGACCGACACAACGATCATCGATTTCGTGGCAGATCTGCGCGCCCCGACCCCGTCCGCAGCGGCGGAGCTGGCGGTCGCTGATGTCCGCGCGGTACTCAACACACTGGAAAATTATAAAAGCCGCATGAACCATGCGATGGCAAACCAGACGCAGAGAGCGAGAAGCCGCCTTCTGCAGTACGAGACAAAGTGGAAGTATCTCGGACCGGAAAATAAGATCCGTGACCAGAGAGCACGCCACGCCGAGCTGGAGCGTCGGTATACAGATGCGATGGAAGAAAAGCTCAAAGAAGCGCGCCACCGCCTTGCCCTTTACATTCAGGCGATGAAGGGTTTGTCCCCGCTGGACAAGCTGAACCAGGGCTATTCCTACGTGGAAAAAGAAGGAAAGGCCATCACTTCGGTGCAGGATGTCAAAGAAGGCGATCTGCTCGAAATCTGTGTATCGGACGGAAAGATCACAGCGCGCGCAGAGAAGACATCGGCCGTATCCTGGATGGAACAATCGTGAAAAAAAGCAGAGAATCGAGAAAACATGGGAAATATGGAAACAGAAGAGAGAAAAGAAGAAGGAACTCCTTCCGGTGAGACACTGGAAGCAGCATTTGGAAAACTGGATCAGATGCTCGAAACGCTGGAAAGCAGCGATGTCAGCCTGGAAGACTCCTTTCGTTTATACAAGGAGGGAATGGAGCTTTTAAACGAATGCAGTCAGAAAATTGACCGCGTTGAGAAAAAAATGCTCCAGATGAATGAGGATGGAACATTCAGAGAATTTTAAAGCAGTACTCGAAGAAAAAACGCGGGAAGCGGAAAGTATCATTACCGCTTACCTGCCGAAAGAGGAAGGCTTTGCAAAGGAACTGGCAAAAGCCATGAATTACAGTATGACAGCGGGCGGAAAGAGGCTTCGTCCGCTGCTTTTGCAGGAGAGTTTCCGTCTGTTCGGCGGAACCGGGGAGGCTGTAAAACCATTTATGGCAGCCATGGAGATGATTCACACCCATTCCCTGATCCACGATGATCTCCCTGCGATCGACAACGACGATTACCGCCGCGGCAGAAAAACGACCCATGTCGTCTTCGGAGAGGCCGTCGGCGTGCTGGCAGGAGACGCTCTTTTAAACTATGCATACGAGACAGCCTGGAAAGCCTTTCCACTGGAGGAGCACACCGACCGCGTAGTGCGTGCTTTTGGCATTCTCTGTCAGAAAACCGGAATTTCCGGCATGCTGGGCGGTCAGAGTGTTGACGTGATGAATGAAAAAGCCGGCCATTTCGCCATCGACCGTGAGATGCTGGACTACATTTACGAGAACAAGACTTCGGCGCTTTTAGAGGCTGCCATGATGGCAGGTGCGGCACTTGCAGGAGTAAACGACGATGATCTTGACGCGCTCTGCCGGATTGCCTCCAAAGTCGGAATCGCGTTCCAGATCCGGGACGACATCCTGGATGTCACATCCACGATGGAGGAGCTTGGAAAGCCGGTTTTCAGCGATGAAAAGAATGAAAAAACAACGTATGTGACGATGTTTGGCACAGACGGGGCGGAGCAGGAGGTAAAACGGCTCACGAAAGAGGCCGTGGACGAACTGAAAAATCTGTCCTGTCCGGGAGATAAAATATTTCTGGAAGAGCTGTTTGAATCTCTGACTTCCAGAAAAAAGTAAGGGATGATTTCATGTTAGAAAAAATACAGAAACCAAACGATATCAAGAAGCTTCCGGCGGACCAGCTTCCGGCGCTTGCAGAGGAAATCCGGGAATTTATTATCGAGTCTTTGAGTAAAACCGGCGGCCATCTGGCGTCCAATCTTGGTGTCGTGGAACTGACGATTGCGATGCACCGCGTCTTCGATCTTCCAAAAGACAAGCTGATCTGGGATGTGGGACACCAGTCCTACACGCACAAGATTCTGACCGGGCGGAAAGACGGGTTTGAAACGCTGCGCCGGGAAGGCGGCATCAGCGGATTCCCGAAGCGGAGCGAGAGTGACTGCGATGTATTCGACACCGGCCACAGCTCGACCTCGATTTCCGCAGGCGTCGGCTATGTGCGTGCACGGGAACTGAAAAAAGAAAATTATTCCGTTGTTTCGATCATCGGAGATGGTGCGCTGACCGGCGGCATGGCGTACGAGGCGCTGAACAATGCGGCCAGCCTGAAATCGAATTTTATTATCGTTTTAAATGACAACGAAATGTCGATCACCGAGAATGTCGGCGGTATGTCATCGTACCTGTCCGGCCTTCGGACGGCATCGGCGTACACGGATTTCAAGATGGACGTCACAAAGGCATTGAACCGCATTCCGGGCATCGGACCTGGCATGGTGGATGCGATGCGGAAGACGAAAAGCAGCATCAAACAGATCATCATTCCGGGCATGCTGTTTGAGGATATGGGACTTACGTATTTAGGTCCTGTGGACGGCCACAACATTCCGCAGCTGATCAAGACCTTCCAGGAAGCAAAACGGTTTGAAGGACCGATCCTGGTGCATGTCCTGACACAGAAGGGCCGCGGCTATGAGCCGGCGATGCGCCACCCGGCAAGATTCCACGGTGCGGGTCCGTTCGATGTGAAAACAGGATTGCCGGTTGGAAAATCCAATCCGACGTACACGGATGTCTTTTCCACGGTCATGCGGAAAATGGGAGATCGAAGAAAGGATGTTGCGGCAGTCACGGCGGCGATGATGACCGGTGTCGGACTGAAACGCTTCTTCAACATGTTCCCGGACCGCTGTTTCGATGTGGGAATCGCAGAAGAGCACGCGGTGACATTTGCAGCGGCACTGTCACTCGGCGGCATTACGCCTGTCGTTGCGATTTATTCTTCATTCCTGCAGCGGGCGTACGATCAGATTATGCATGACGTCTGTATGCAGAATCTCCATGTCGTCTTTGCGATTGACCGCGCCGGTCTTGTGGGCTACGACGGGGAGACACACCACGGCATTTTCGACCTTTCCTATCTGGGTTCGATGCCGAATATGACAATTCTTGCACCGAAGAACCTCTGGGAGCTTTCGGATATGATCAAATTTGCGGTCGATTACGACGGTCCGATCGCGGTGCGCTACCCGAGAGGGGAAGCGTATACGGGATTAAAAGAGTTCCGTGCGCCCATCTGCCTCGGAAAATCAGAAGTGATCCATGAGGGAAGCCGTGTTGCACTTCTTGCCGTCGGCAGTATGGTAAAAATGGCAGAAGAAGTGCAGAAACAGTTAAAAGAGCGGATGGATATGGATGCGGCGCTTGTGAATGCGCGGTTCGTCAAACCAATCGATGAAGAACTTCTTCGAAGCTTTGCCGATACGTATGAGCTTGTCGTAACACTCGAGGAAAATGTAAAAGACGGCGGCTTTGGAGAGCGCGTCCTTGCTTTTGCCGAGGAAGAAGACCTTCCGTTCGGCGTGGAGATCATTGCACTGCCGGACCGCTTTATTCCGCACGGAAGTGTATCATACCAGATGAAACAGGTCGGCTTTACGCCGGAAGATATCTGCGGCAGAATTGAGGAATACTACAGAAAACGGGAGCAGGAAGAAAGATGAAAAAACGATTAGATGTATTACTGGTAGAACGGGGCCTTGCCACATCGCGGGAAAAAGCGAAAGCCATGATTATGGCAGGAGAAGTTCTGGTGGACAATGAGCGGGAGGACAAAGCCGGTTCCATGTTCCCGGAAGAAGTGGAGATTGTCTTAAAAGGAAAACCACTGCCGTATGTGAGCCGCGGCGGCTTAAAATTAGAGAAAGCAATGAAAAACTTTGACCTTACCCTGGATGGAAAGGTCTGCATGGATGTCGGAGCATCCACCGGCGGCTTTACCGACTGTATGCTGCAGAACGGCGCCGTCAAGGTATATTCCGTGGATGTCGGCCACGGCCAGCTCGACTGGAAGCTGCGGAACGATCCGCGCGTTGTCTGCATGGAGCGCACGAACATCCGTTACGTCGTGCCGGAGGATATCGAGGAGAGACCGTCCTTCGTATCGATCGACGTATCGTTTATCTCCCTGACCAAGGTGCTGCTTCCGGTCCGGAATCTGATGGAAGAGAACGGCGAAATTGCAGCTCTGATCAAGCCGCAGTTTGAGGCAGGACGCGAAAAAGTCGGCAAAAAAGGTGTTGTCCGTGATCCGGCTGTACACAAAGAAGTCATTGAGATGGTCATTTCCTATGCGAAAAGCATTTCCTTCGGCGTGCGCCATCTGGAATTTTCACCGATCAAAGGACCGGAGGGAAATATCGAGTATCTCGTTCACCTTGTCCGGCTGCCGGACGGCGTGAAAGAGGAAGAGACAAATGTCGATGTAGACGCCGTTGTAAAGAGCGCGCACGATACACTGGATAAATAAAAGGGTTAAGGAGCATGATATGGAGCGATTTTACCTGATCACAAACAGAGCAAAAGACCCGGACCTTACCGTGACAGACCAGATCAGGCAATATCTGGAGGAGCGCGGAAAAACGTGTCTTCTCTGCGATAACAGCGAAAAAGGGGAAAAATACCATTATACGGATCCGGCGAAGGTTCCGTCAGATATCGACGGCATTCTGGTGCTCGGTGGTGACGGCACGCTTCTGCAGGCAGCAGGCGACGTGGTGGATTTACAGATTCCACTGCTCGGTATCAATCTGGGAACGCTCGGCTATCTTGCGGAAATCGACCGTGACACGCTTTATCCGGCGCTGGATCATCTGATGGCGGATGAATATACGATTGAGCACCGCATGATGCTCTGCGGATCGATTTACCGGGACGGAAAGCTGATTGCGGAGGACACGGCACTCAACGACATTACGATCACCCGTGAGGGAAACCTGCGTGTCGTCCGGTTCGACAATTACGTCAACGGGGAGTTTTTAAATTCCTACAGCGCCGATGGCATCATCGTCGCAACGCCGACCGGTTCGACCGGCTACAGCCTCTCCGCGGGCGGCCCGATCATCTCACCGTCAGCCAGCCTGATGCTGATGACACCGCTTGCCCCGCACACCCTGAATACGAGAAGCATTGTCTTTCCGGCAGAGGATGTGATCGAGGTGGAGCTCGGGCCTTCGAGAGACGGCGGCATTGAACAGGGCATGGCATATTTTGACGGCGACACCCGCGTTCCGATGAAAACCGGCGACCGGATCGTGATCAAAAAGGCCAGACGGGATACTCTGATTGTGAAGATCAGCAACATCAGTTTTCTGGAGACATTAAGAAAGAAAATGGCAAACATTTAAGATATAGTTACTGGGGAAGGATATTGAAATGAAAATCGCGAGACATGCACAGATTATCAAATTAATTAACCAATATGACATTGAAACACAGGAGGAGCTGGCAAAGAAGCTGGAGGAGAGCGGCTTTGCCGTAACGCAGGCGACAATTTCGAGGGATATCCGCCAGCTGAAGCTCACAAAAGTACCAAAAGAGAACGGCGGAAGCCGCTATGCGGTTCTGCAGAACGCACCGTCCGAGGTTGGGAGCCGCTATGCGCGCGTGTTAAAAGACGCGTATATTTCCGTTGATCTTGCCAAGAATATTCTGGTCATCAAAACCGTGTCTGGAATGGCGATGGCGGCGGCAGCGGCTTTCGATGAGATGAACTGGAATGAAATTGTCGGCTGCATCGGCGGAGACGATACGATTCTCTGCGTGGCAAGAGACGATGATGCGGCGCTTGTGGCAGCAGAACGACTGAAAAAAATGGTGGACGGCATGGAGGAGACGGGCGAAGAGTTCTAAAGAACGCCCGTTTCTGCAAAAAAGAGACAAAAAGATGACAGCAGGTGTGACACCGGAGGGAAAGAATGCTCACAAACTTACACGTAAAAAATCTGGCCCTGATCGACGAAGCGGAAGTGGAGTTCGGTCCGGGCCTGAATATACTGACCGGAGAAACCGGAGCCGGAAAATCCATCCTGATCGGTTCGATCAATGCGGCGCTTGGAAAGAAGATATCCCGCGAGATGATCCGGACGGGAGAGACAAGCGCGCTGGTGGAACTGGTCTTTGAAACCGAAAATCCGCATGTGCTGGAGCTGTTAAAAGAGATGGATCTCGAGGCGGAGGAGGGACAGGTGATTATCTCCAGAAAGATCACCGGATCCCGCAGTGTCTGCCGCATCAACGGCGAGGCATGTAATATCTCGCAGGTAAAAGCCCTTGCGTCCCTGCTGCTCGACATCCACGGCCAGCATGAGCACCAGTCGCTGCTCTATCCGGACCGGCAGATCGCGATTCTTGACGCGTTTGCGGGAACCGAGGCGGCCACGGCAAAAGGAGAGGTCCGGGCGCTGTACCAGGAGTGGAAGAATGTCCGAAAGGAGCTCTCTGCGTACGAACTCGACGAGGAGGCAAGAAAGCGGGAGGCAGCATTTCTTACGTTTGAAATCAACGAGATTGATCAGACAGAGCTAAAAGAGGGCGAGGACGAAGCGTTGGAAACTGCGTACCGGAAGATGGGCCATGCGAAAAAGATCGCGGAATCTCTGCAGACGGTATATGCGATCACCGGCTACGGTGCAGAGAACAGCGCCGGGGAGCAGGTCGGCCGCGCAATCCGGGAACTGCAGCAGGCCGCGGTGTACGACGATGCACTTTCCGGTCCGTCGCAGACCCTTTCCGATATTGACGGACTGCTGAACGATTTCAACCGCGAGATTTCCGCGTATCTTTCCGAACTGACCTTTTCCGAGGAAGAGTATTACGAGACGGAAAAGCGGCTCGATGAGATCAACCGCCTGAAAGCAAAGTACGGAAAGACGATGGCAGAGATCGCCGCATACCGCGAAGAACAGCAGAAAAAACTGGAAAAACTGGAAAACTTTGAGAGCTGCCGCGCCGCACTGCAGGAGCAGTTACAGAAAACGGAGCAGAAACTGGATGCGGCCGCACATAATCTGTCCAAAATCCGCAGAAACTATGCAAAACGGCTCGAAACACAGATTATCGAAGGTCTGCGCGACCTGAATTTCCTGCATGTCGCATTTGAAATTTCATTTGAAAAGACAAAAAGCTACACCGAAAACGGAACCGATGCTGTGGAGTTCTTAATCTCCACAAACCCGGGCGAAGCGGTCCGTCCGCTGGCGAAAGTTGTTTCCGGCGGTGAACTGTCGCGAATCATGCTGGCAATCAAGACGATTCTTGCCGACCGCGACGAGACAGAAACCTTGATTTTCGATGAAATCGACACCGGAATCAGCGGAAGGACGGCGCAGAAGGTTTCCGAAAAAATGGCACAGATCGGGCAGCGCCATCAGGTCATCTGCATCACCCATCTGCCGCAGATCGCAGCGATGGCAGATTCTCATTTTGAAATCGAAAAAAACGTCGAAGAAAACGAGACCGTCACATCGATCCATCCATTATCCGAGGAAGATTCTGTCAGAGAACTGGCAAGAATGCTCGGCGGCGCGAAAATTACGGATTCTGTTCTGGCAAATGCCAGCGAGATGAAGGAATTGGCACAGGTACAAAAATCTGCAAGACTCAAATAAAGAGAAGTCCGCATACTAAGAGGGAAATCACGAAACAAAGCGTGGTTTCCCTCTTTTTTCGCTGGCGGCGAGTCAAAGTCCGTGCCTGCACGAGAACTTGACGACCGCCGCGAAAACAAAAGAAATGCCGCAGTTCTGCCCTGCGGCGGAAAGGATGGGAATGCAAATGACGAGAAAACAAAAATACCGAAGAGTCCTGCTTGCGCTGGCGGCGCTGTTTCTGATCCTCGCCGTTCTTCTTGGCTACGATGCCATGCGCGAATCCCTGCCGGATACGATGTATGTGGATGAGAACAGCGAAAGCCCGTTTCAGCCGCTCACGAAACATCCTCTGCTGACAATTTCGGAAGGAACTGAGGAAGCAGAAAAGAGCGATCCCGGGGAAACGGGAGATACCGTGGTGGAATGTTCCGCAGCCGGAATTCCGCTGAAAAAGATCCGTGTCATCCAGGAAGAACGGCCGAAAGTTGCCGTCTGCGGCGCGCCGGTCGGTATCTATATGGAGACCGACGGCGTGATGGTCATCCGCACAGCCGAAATCCGTTCGTCCGACGGAACCGTCAGCCGGCCGTCGGAAAATATTCTGCGGGAAGGTGACTATATCACGAAAGTAAACGGACAGGACATCCGCAGCAAACAGGAGCTGATTGATGCAGTAAAAGTATCAAACGGTTCCCCGGTGTGCCTTTCCCTGCTCCGGGACGGGGAAACGATCGAAGTGCAGGTGACACCGCAGAAAAGCCAGGACGGCACCTGCCGCCTTGGAGCCTGGGTCCGCGATAATATGCAGGGAATCGGAACACTGACCTTCGTGGAAGCAGACGGAACCTTTGCGGCGCTCGGCCACGGAATCAGTGATGTTGATACCGGAAAAATGCTGCAGTTAAACGGCGGAGAGCTGTATCTGACACAGATTCTGTCCGTGATTCCGGGAAAAGCGGGTGTACCGGGTGAACTTCAGGGCGTGATCCATTACGAAGAAAAGAACCGTATCGGGTCAGTGGCGGAGAATACCATCTACGGTATCCACGGCGTTCTGGACAGGGAAAAAAGCAGTGCACTGCCGCTTACCGTGACGGAAATTGCCTACCGGCAGGAGATCGAGACGGGCCCGGCCACCGTGCGGATGTGCGTGGACAATACGGTAGAAGAGTATGAGGCGGAGATTACGGAAATCGATCTTGGAAGCGAGAATACGAACAAAAATTTTGTGCTCGAAATTACCGATCAACGGCTGCTGCAGAAAACCGGCGGCATCGTACAGGGAAATTCCGGCTCGCCGGTGCTCCAGAACGGAAGGCTGATCGGCGCCATTACCCATGTTTTCGTAAATCATCCGGAAAAAGGCTACGGTGTCTTTGCGGAAAATATGCTTGCACGGAACTGAAAAATATGCGTTAATTTGGTTGAAATTGTTATAAACTTCCGAATTTTTACGGAAAATGTCGATCGAATTTTCAAAAAATTACGGGAAATATATTGAAAATGCGAAAAAATAAAATTATAATGTCTGTGTGATTGGAAAAAGTTCAGAAGAAAACGGATGCAGCGAAATTCCGGAAAGACCATGAGTTTTTGCAAAGGAGAGCTTTATGGAAAAGATCAACATTGCCATCGCGGATGATAACGAACGCATGCAGGAAATGCTTGGGAACGTCATAAAACAGGATGACACGCTTGCACTGATCGGGCAGACCGGAAACGGAAATGATATCTACAGTATCATCCGCGACAAAGAACCGGACGTCGTACTGCTTGACATTTTCATGCCGAAGATGGATGGTCTGACTGTAATGGAGAAAGTCAATGAGGATAAAAATCTGAAAAAAAGACCTGCCTTTATCGTTGTCTCCGCCGTAGGAGAGGAGCGGATCACCGAAGATGCGTTCCGGCTCGGCGCTTACTATTACGTCTTAAAACCGTTCGACAACGAAACTCTTCTGAACCGGATCAAAGCAACAAAAGGAATGACAGCAGTAAGAAGATACCATCCAAGAAATTTTACAAACCTTGGAAAAGAGCCGGTCTGTCCGCCGGAAAACAGTCTGGAAATCGATGTGACAAATATGATCCACGAGATCGGCGTTCCTGCCCATATCAAAGGATACCAGTACCTGCGCGATGCGATTCTGCTTTCCGTAGAGGACACGGAAATGCTCAATTCCATTACCAAGATTCTCTATCCGACCATCGCGAAACGCCACCAGACAACGTCAAGCCGTGTCGAGCGTGCCATCCGCCATGCGATTGAAGTGGCCTGGAGCCGCGGCAAAATGGACACAATCGACGAGCTGTTCGGCTATACCGTGAACAACCGCAAGGGTAAACCGACAAATTCTGAATTTATTGCATTAATTGCAGATAAAATACGTCTCGAACTGAAAAATCAGTAAAAAGTAACAAAAAAATCCGAACAAACGGAGAAATTACAGAAGTTTAGACTTTTTTTTCTGGACAAAGTACGGTATAATACAGACAGGACGTTGATTATCCTTTCGCGTT
>NZ_CDRRUH010000074.1:0-13548 GCF_977045365.1 Fusicatenibacter sp. | reverse complement strand
AACTTTGCTACACCACTTCCTCCATCCATACCGTTACTGATACCAACTTGTGGTTCGCTACACTTGGCGGTAAATACCCGTGACTGGACTTGCACCAGCAAGATTAGTGCCATGCTCGGCACACAAAAGCAGGCGCACCAGACATTGCCGTCTGATGCGCCCGTATCTGTCAATTTTATGATCCAATCGAGTATTCCATTGATGCCACGCTTAAGATAACGGTTGCGCTTTCATCCCCTTCCGTAAAAGCCGTCAGCTGCAGAACCGTATCCTGCTCCCCCTGCCACTGATAAATCTGATTTCCGAGTCCAGTTGCAATTCCTCCGCCATATAAAGAATTCAGTTTGTCTACTTCTTTCTGAATCCATGTATTGGCATCCTGTTCGATGTCAAAAGTAAAGGAAACCTGACTCAGCTGACCGTCCGAAAATTCCAGATCCATGTTAGATTCTGCATTTTCCAGGGAAAATTTTTCTTTGCTCTCGTATGTCTTTGTGCTGCTCTCATCACCCTGTCCCAGATCTTTTTCATCAAACTTCAGGGAACTCTGTTTGAAAAGCTGTTCCGAATCCGTTCCCCATTCAAAATCCGCATACTGGAAAACCTGCTCCTCTGTACAGAGTTCCTTTAAATCCAGATCTCTGCTCTGTGATCCTCCTGCAGATGCGCAGCCCGCCAGCAAAAACAAAGGTAATAAAAAGATTGTCTGTCTTATCTTCATAAAGTTTCCCCCCTTCTGTTTCCTGATTTTTCAATTAATACTGAATATTCTATCGTTTCTTTATTTTTTCTGTAAATTTATGGTATCATACTTTATTCTGCTGCGCAATACTTTTATCATGTTTCTATTTGCATCAAAGGAATGGCCGCCTCATGATACGCATAGAAAAAGACCGGTAACCCGATCTTTTTCCATACACCTTTTATCCAATTACGCTCGCGCCAAATGGCATAAACGAAAGCCTTGCCAGCTCCCCTGACGCCATTCCAGACACTGCCAGCTATCCATTATTTTGTGAACAGTTTGCCGCATCGATCGCCAGCACCAGTAATAATGCCGGAATTTCATTGTTCGGATTATCATATTCGATGACATACGTGTCACCCCAGCTCAGAAGTTTTTTATGTACGTGGACGACCGCACTGCAGGCTTCGTAGACATCGTAATCCCATCCCATGAAGTCACCTTCTGCACGCCATCCCATGAAATCTACATCATATTTTGGACGGAACAGTGCAAAACGTTTTTCGATATGTCCCATTAACTGCCCGTTCCATTCGATTTCGAAAGTTGGAAGAAAACAAAATAATTTCTGTTTGATAAATCCAATTTCGTTATGCGCCGCATCGTATACATGCAGACGGTGTCCCAGGGAAATAAATTCATTTTTCACAAAATACTTTTGGTTCCCCTGCTCGTCATAGATATCATACGTGTCTGACCAGGAAAATACACGTTGTTTGATCAGTAACTGCATATCTGCTCCCCTTTTCATTTTTCTATCAGAAAATCGACTTTTTTATGGAAAATTTTTCCTTTTCCCCTTAATTTTCGACCGCGATTTTGACCCCATTTTTTTCGGTCTGAAACGGTCTAAAACGCTATTTTTGCCCTGTTTTTTCTACCCAAAATGTACAAAAAAACCGCTAAAACACTGGATTTTAGCGGTTTTTCAGGTATGGACCTGAGGGGAATCGAACCCCTGTCCGAAAGCCTATTCATTCAGGCATCTCCCATTACAGTCATTCTATTAAAGATTCCCCCGTCGGCACGCCGGATGACAGGCTTGCCGCTTCGGTAGCTTCATAAAATCTTCCATCTCCGCAAAGCTTTGGAAACGAAGTGCTCCGCATCTGTTTGATGCCAGGAGAATAGCCGCGGAAAACTATTCAGCTGACAACGCCGCGCTTAGGCAGCGTACGCTACGTAATTATCGTCTGCGTTTAAATTTAGGTTCCAGGTTGATGACGCGGTCCCGGAGTCCACGAATGGCTTCCCAAACTTCAAAACCCCCGTCGAAACCAGTACAAGCCCGTGCTGGTTCTACAGACGCTTTTCTTTGATACAGGGACGCAAACAGATCGTCCCGGTGCAGTGAAAGCTCTCTTTCAACTGCCGTATATTGTATTATAGTCTTTCCCCATACTTTTTGTCAAGGATTTTTAATACAGATTTTTAACTTTGAAATCTCTCTCCGCCTCACGTCTCTGATCCTTCTTTGCGATATCCTGCCGTTTATCATACAGTTTTTTACCGCGTGCCAGACCGATCTCGACTTTTACGAGGCTGCCTTTAAAATACACCTGCAGCGGAACGAGCGTGTAGCCTTTTTCCTTGATCTGCGCCTCAAGTTTGCGGATCTCATAGTCGTGCAGCAGAAGCTTCCGGATGCGCAGCGGATCTTTGTTGAAAATGTTGCCTTTCTCATACGGGCTGATGTGCATGCCGTAGATGAAGACCTCATCGCGCTCAATGCGGATGAAGGACTCCTTGATACTGCATTTTCCCATGCGGAGGGATTTTACCTCGGTACCGGCAAGGGAGATGCCGGCCTCGTATTTATCCTCGATAAAATAGTCATGATATGCCTTTTTATTGTTGGCAATCATTCGATTTCCTTTTTGTTTTGCCATAGCTTTTTCCTCCAGGGATTTATTCTGTCTCGGTTTCTTTTTCTACATACGTAAAATCGATTGTCCGGTTGGCAGGCTCGGCGTTTCGTACACGGACGCGCACCGGCTCGCCAAGGCGGAAGACTCTTCCGTGCCGCTCTCCGACCAGACGGTAATTTTCTTCATCAAAATTGTAATAATCATCTTTGAGCGTCATAATGTGGACGAGTCCCTCAACGGTATTTGGCAGTTCCACATAGAAGCCCCATCCGGTCACGCCGGAAATGACACCGTTGTACTCCTCGCCGACATGCTCCAGCATATATTCGGCTTTCTTCAGCTTCACAGCCTCGCGCTCTGCCTCTGCGGCGCGCTGCTCCATTGCACTCGACTGCTCCGCCACATGCTGCAAAATGGACGAATATTTGCCGATTCTGCCGCCCTTGTCGAGACGTCCCCGCAGATCATCCTTGATAATGCGGTGGATCTGCAGATCCGGGTAACGGCGGATCGGTGAGGTGAAGTGGCAGTAATACGACGCTGCCAGACCGAAGTGGCCGCTGCATTCCGGAGTATAGATGGCTCTTGCCATCGACCGCAGCAGCAGGCGGCTGATCAGCGGCTCTTCCGGCGTTCCCTCGATGCTGGTGAGGATCTTCTGCACCTCGCCCGGCGTAATCTCGTGGGAACGCTTTTCGACTTTGATGCCCTGCTCACGGATCAGCGTCAGCGTTGCCTCCATGCGGTCTCCGTCCGGCTTGTCATGCGTCCGGTATAAGAACGGGATTTCGCGTGTGCAGTATTCCTCTGCCACGGTCTCGTTCGCCATCAGCATGAAGTCCTCGATCATCCGTGTTGCCACATTTGACGGATACGGACGGATCTCCACCGGCGTCCCTTCTGCATCAAGAATTACCTTGCTCTCCGGGAATTCAAAATCAATTGCGCCGCGCTCTTTCCGGCAGCTCCGGATCAGTGCGGACAGCTCCTGCATCTGGCGGAACATTGGAATCAGCTCATGATATTCCTCCAGCAGTTCCGGATGTGCTTCCGGCTCGGTCAGGATTGCATTGACGGCGGTATAGGTCATGCGGCAGTCCACGCGGATCACCGTCTCAGCGATCTGATGGCCGATCACACGGCCTTTCTCGTTGATCGTCATAATACAGGAGAGTGCCAGGCGCTCCTGTCCCTCATTCAGGGAACAGATGCCGTTTGACAGGCGCTTCGGCAGCATCGGAATAACACGGTCCGGCAGATAGACACTGGTGCCGCGCTTTAACGCCTCACGGTCGAGGGCGGAATTTTCCTGCACATAGTTGCTGACATCGGCGATATGAACGCCAAGAGTCCAGGTGTCTCCCGCTTTTGTAACGGATACGGCATCATCGAGGTCTTTGGCATCCTCGCCGTCGATCGTCACCATCTGCCAGCTTTTCAGATCGAGACGGCCGTTGTAATCGTTTGGGATTACTTCTTCCGGACACTTTCCTGCCTGTGTGATCACGCGCGCCGGGAACTCCTCCGGGATCTGGTAGGCGTCCACGACTGCCTGGATATCGACGGTCTGGATGCGCGGTTTTTTCTCCGTGTCGCCGTCCTTTCCATTCTTTCTGCGGAAGCGGTCATCACGTCCTCTTCTGCCCTGCTCTCCGGCGCGGCGGTCTCTTTTTTCTCGTTTTTCCGTCGTTGTGGATGCACCGCGGCTCTTCTGGTAACGGCCGTCGGAGATCACATCGATTTTTCCTTCTTTTACCAGGATTTCCATAACCTCCGCAAGCTCCGACCGTTTTGCTTTCGGCACCTGCAGCAGCATGGCAATGTCTTTCAGACGCATCGGCTCATAGTTTTTCGAGCTTACGAGATCCATGAGCAGCGTCTTGCGGTTTTTCAGCAGTTTCGAACTTCTGGAACGCGGATGGCCCGCATGACCGCCATGGTTCCCGCTATTCTGTCCTGCATGGGACGCCGCGCTGCCCTGCGGATATTTCCTCCGATCTTTTTTCTTTTTATTATCTTTCATCTATTATCTCCTCTTTGTAGAAAAAGACACCCTTACGCCTTCTCGTGGGAATAAGGATGTCTTTACTTTGCTAAAAATTCATGTTTAATACAACCGACAGTACAATAAACAGAACTGCCATGATTTTTGTTGCACGGATCAGAGTTCCTTCTGCAGAACGGCTTTTGTTTCTTCCCCAGTAAGTGTCTGAGATACCTGCGATAGCACCGAGACCCTGCTGTTTTCCTTCCTGCATCAATACAACAACGGTTAAAGCAATACAATCAATGACATAAATGACTGTCAAAATCGTTTTTAAAATTTCCACAATTACACCTCCTACGGCCAACTTATATCATTTTACCATAGCGGAAGAACGATTTCAACTGTTATTTGCCTATTTTACGCCGTTTTTCACCATTCTCTTACGCCGGTTCCCTTTTGTGGAAACGGATTCCGGTATTTCGCTTCCTCGCCGAGGCGTTCCTCGATGCGGAGAAGCTCGTTGTATTTCGCGTTCCGCTCGGACCTGCACGGCGCTCCGGTTTTGATCTGGCCTGCTCCTGTCGCAACGGCGAGGTCTGCCAGAAAATCATCCTCCGTCTCTCCGGACCGGTGGGAAATGACGGCGCGGTATCCTGCTCTTTGTGCCATCTCCACTGCATCCAGCGCTTCGGAGAGCGTTCCGATCTGGTTTACCTTGATCAGAACCGCATTTGCTGTGCCAAGCACAATGCCGCAGGAAAGTCTTCTTACATTCGTCACAAACAGATCATCCCCGACCAGCTGTACTCTGTCCCCCAGCGCTTCCGTCATCTGTTTCCAGCCTTCGAAATCGTCCTCGCACAGCCCATCCTCAATGGATACGATCGGATATTTTTCGATCAGCTCCTCATAGTAGGCAACCATTTCTGCAGTATCCCGAAATACTGTCTTTCCGCTCTGGCGGGATTCCCCGGGAAAGTAGTAGACGTTCCGGCTCTCCTCATAGAGCTCGCTTGCTGCCGCATCGATCGCGATCATCACATCATTTCCGGGTGTATAGCCGGCTTTCTGGACTGCAGTGACAATGAGCTGCAATGCTTCATCGGAATCCTTTAAATCCGGCGCAAAGCCGCCCTCGTCGCCGACAGAAGTCGAGTATCCCTGCTCTTTCAGGAGCTGCTTCAGCGTATGGTAAATCTCCGCGCACATGGAAAGCCCCTCCCGGAATGAGGGAGCGCCGCACGGCATAATCATAAATTCCTGCAGATCGACGGTGTTGTCGGCATGACGGCCGCCGTTTAAAATATTCATCATCGGCACAGGCATACGACTTGTGTGGCAGCCGCCCAGGTACTGGTACAGCGGCAGATGAAGCGCATTTGCCGCCGCGCGCGCCACAGCAAGTGAGACACCGAGAATGGCGTTTGCCCCGAGGTTTTCTTTCGTTTCGGTTCCGTCTGCCTGGCACAGGATATGGTCGATCCGCTCCTGCTCGAGCGCATTCTCGCCGACAATGGCATCGGCCAGCACGGTATTGACCGCTTCTACGGCCTTTCTCACGCCCTGCCCCAGATAACGCGTTTCCTGATCTCTTTTTTCCAGTGCCTCAAATTTTCCTGTCGATGCCCCGGACGGCACCTGGGCACGCCCCATATGGCCTTCCAGCCCGAGAATGCCCTCTCCGACAGCCACTTCCACCTCCACGGTCGGATTCCCGCGCGAATCCAGGATTTCTCTTCCTGTCACGCTTCGAATTGGTAAATATCGAAACATAGTTTTCCCTCCTGTTTTGCTGCAAAGTGAACAGTAACCAAGTTTCTTCTCTGCGTTCACAGTATGACCGTGCTATGTGAAAAATATGTTGCTCTCTCTGTCGAAACCTCTTTTTTCCAGTCCTTATTCTTTTCAAACATAAAAAAACGCAATATGAAAGCCATCCGATTTTTCCATTTTCGGATGGCTTTCATAAGTTAGAACTGTGCATTGGACTGAATCCTTTCTTTTTTATTTTTTATTTTTGTTCTTTTGTTTCGCTTTGGGGTACTTCGTTACGTTTTCTTGGGTCCATACCTTCGCTTTCTTAGTTTATGGGGTAATTCGTTATGTTCTCGGTGGTCCGTCCTCTCTTTCTGTTTTTTTCTTCCGTTTTCTTTTGTTGTCTTTACTATATCAGTTTTCTTCTCATTTGTCAATACTTTATTTTGATTTTTTATATGTTTTCTATTTTTATTCTGTCTCTTATTGCGTAATTATTTTTATTTTCAGATTATTATAATAAAATATCCCTGCCGCACCCGTTTCAAAACGAATCCGGCAGGGACATTTTCACGTGTTTTTGAAAAAGCTGACTATCCTCGAAAGGACAATTCAAATTATCCTTATTCATTTTTCTCAAATCTGCTCCCTTTGCTGATTTCAGCAATCGGGAAACTAAATAAAATCAATATTTTATTTGAAAATCGCCGTATTTTCAGGGGTTTTACTATGCGGAGAAATAAAAAAACCTTGGGATATGAGTAAAATTCCCATATCTCAAGGTTTAATTTTTTCTATTGGACGCTAATCATTTTTGCCTTTTTCAGAATAATAAAGCTTGTCCTTTACAACGATTTCTCTTTATTTCTTAATCAGCAGGGATTTTCCTGTCATTTCTTTTGGCTGCTCCATTCCCATCAGCTCGATCAGGGTCGGTGCGATGTCTGCCAGGCAACCGCCCTCTCTTAACGTGTAGGATGGATCTGCATTAACCAGAATGAACGGAACCGGATTGGTGGTATGAGCGGTGTATGGCTCGCCGGTCTCGTAATCTACAAGCTGCTCTGCATTTCCGTGGTCCGCACAGATGAACATCTGGCCGTCAACCTCTTTTAATGCTTCAACTGCTTTGCCTACGCACTCATCAACAGCCTCAACTGCCTGGATTGCTGCGCTCTCAACGCCGGTATGGCCAACCATATCCGGATTTGCAAAGTTGATGATGATGACATCGTATTTCTGGGAACGGATGGCATCCGTCAGCTTGTCGCATACTTCGTAAGCACTCATCTCCGGTTTCAGGTCATAAGTAGCAACCTTCGGGGATTTCACAAGGATTCTGTCCTCACCTTTATTTGGCTCCTCAACGCCGCCGTTGAAGAAGAAGGTTACGTGTGCATATTTCTCGGTCTCGGCGATACGAGCCTGCGTCATGTTATGTGCTGCCAGATACTCACCGAAGGTATTGGTGATCTCTTCTTTTTTGAATGCAACGGATTTGTTCGGGATAGTCTCATCGTATTCCGTGAAGCATACGTAGGTCAGATCCAGACGTTTTTCTCTCTCAAATCCGGTGAACTCATCTGCACAGAATGCTCTTGTCAGCTCTCTTGCACGGTCCGGGCGGAAGTTGAAGAAGATCACAGAATCTTTATCCTGAATCGTTGCAACCGGTTTTCCGTCTTTTTTCAGAACGGTCGGCAGAACGAACTCATCGGTTTTTTCAGCATCATAAGAAGCCTGAACAGCCTCTGCTGCATCGGTTCCTTCTACGCCTTCCCCTTTTGTCAGAGCCTTGTAAGCCAGCTCAACACGATCCCAGCGGTTATCACGGTCCATTGCATAGTAACGGCCGGAGATCACGCCGATTTCGCCGACACCGATCTCATCCATTTTTGCCTGCAGCTGCTCAACATAGGATTTTCCGGATGCCGGAGGAGTGTCACGGCCATCCAGGAAGCAGTGTACATAAACTTTCTCGAGACCCTTACGTTTTGCCAGCTCCAGAAGTCCGAATACGTGGGTGATGTGGCTGTGAACACCGCCGTCAGAGAGAAGTCCGAACATATGCAGTGCGGAATTGTTTGCTTTTGCATTTTCAACAGCCTTTACCAGCTCTTCATTCTCGAAGAAATCGCCGTCCTGGATTGCTTTTGTGATTCTGGTCAGCTCCTGGTATACAACACGGCCTGCACCCATGTTCAGATGACCTACCTCAGAGTTACCCATCTGTCCATCTGGAAGACCTACAGCAAGTCCGCTGGCCTGTCCTTTTACGTACGGGCACTGGCTCATCAGCTGGTCCATAATCGGAGTTTTTGCTTCGCAGACAGCGTTATGCTCGCATTTGTCATTCAGTCCATATCCGTCAAGAATCATTAATACGGTTGGTTTTTTACTCATGGTGAATTCCTTTCTTTTTTAAGTTTTATTTCTGTTTCAATTAATATACCCGGATTGTCGAGGAAATCTCCTGGATCATCGACATTCCGCCTAAAATCTGCATGGCATCCTCAAAATGGCGCTCTTTGACCTCGTCTGTAATGACGACGATCTCGGCATATTTTCCATTGACACGTTTCTGAAGCATCTGTGCAATTGAAACTTTGTTGTTTCCAAAGACAGAGGCTACTGATGCCAGCGTTCCATACCGATTTTCAATCTGCATGCGTACAAAATATTTCGACTTGATTTCGCCGACACGCTTGATCGGGCATTCCCGGTAGCATGTACAGCCGATTCTGCCGCAGCAGTTCCATAAAATATTGCGCACGACATCGAAAACATCACCCACAACAGCACTCGCAGTCGGAAGCTCTCCGGCGCCTCGTCCGTAAAACATCGTATCCTGTACCGCATCGCCTGTCAGGAATACGGCATTGTAGGAATCATTGACGGTTGCAAGCGGATGATTGCTGTCGATCAGCATCGGATGAACACGGGCTTCGATTCCTTCCGGAGTATCTTTTGCCACACCGAGCAGCTTGATCGTGCATCCCATCTCTTTGGCGTACTGGATATCGGTCGCCGTGATTTTGGTAATGCCTTCGGTATAAACATCTTCAAATGTCACTCTGGAGTTGAACGCTGCCGAAGCAAGGATTGCTACCTTGCGACCGGCATCAAGACCTTCCACATCTGCGGTCGGGTCTGCTTCTGCATAGCCCATGTCCTGCGCCAGACGGAGTGCATCGCTAAACTCCATGCCTTCCTGCGACATTTTTGTGAGAATGAAATTTGTGGTACCGTTGAAAATACCCATCAGCTCTGTGATATGATTGGCGGCAAGGCATTGTTTCACCGGACGGATGATCGGAATTCCTCCCGCCACGGATGCCTCATAGAGAAAATCTTTTCCGTTTCTCTTTGCTGCCGCAAGGATTTTTTTGCCCTCGGATGCCACCAGGTCTTTGTTTGCCGTTACAACATTCTTTCCTGCATCCAGGCAGGCAAGAATGTTGTTCATAGCCGGCTGTTTTCCACCCATAACCTCAACAACAATCTCGATCTCCGGGTCATTGGCAATTTCCTCAAAGTTCGTGGTAATGATCGACGGATCGTCAACCTTTGCAGCTGCTTTTTCCACATTGCGCACGAGAATTTTTTTCAGCTCCACACGCGCTCCCAGTTTCGGAAGCATTTCCTCCTGCTGGCTTTTCAGCACTTTGTACACACCGGTACCGACGGTGCCAAGACCCAGCATTCCGATTTTAATTACTCTTTCCTCTGCCATACTCATCTCTCCCTCTTATTTCAGGGATACGATGCATTCAATTTCTACTTTTGCTGCTTTTGGAAGAGCAGCAACTGCTACACAGGAACGAGCCGGTTTGGACTCGCCAAAGAAAGCACCGTATACTTCATTTACCTTGGCAAAATCGTTCATATCGGTCAGGAAAATGGTTGTTTTCATCACTTTCGTGCGGTCAGTTCCTGCTGCTGTCATGATTGCGTCCAGATTCTTTAAAGAGAGGGTTGCCTGCTCTTCTACGGTTTCCGGGATCACGCTGCCATGCTCTACATCAAAGCCAAGCTGTCCGGAAATAAATAAAAGGCCGTTGTCTGCGACTGCCTGTACATAAGGTCCGATTGCTGCCGGTGCTTTTTCTGTATTAATGATTTCTCTTGCCATAATCATATTCTCCTTTATGCTTTCTTTCGCGCCGTCCGATTCGCCGCGTTTTTTCCTATATCATGCGGTTTTGCCGACACATTTTGTCGTTCCCATCATATCACATGTGGGAGATGTCCGCAAGTGCGAAAAAGCCGCTCCCGGACACAAGCAGAATTCCGGCTCCAAGATATGCCTGTTTGTCCGCAGATTTTTAAATACCTGCCCTAAATTATGATACTTTTCCGTTGAGTAACTCCAATGCCCTGTCCATAGATACGCAGTCTGCATAGCGTTCCGGCCAGAGAAACTCATTATAGTAATGGTAGCTCTGCTCCCCGGTCATGTGCGCATTGTCCTGCGTGGAATTTGCATAGGCAGGAACAATCATATGCAGTCCATGTTCAAAACCGGCCTCTACGGTAGCATTGATACAGAAGTCAGTCATGATGCCGCAGACCATCACATCTTTTTCACCTTTGGCTGTCAGATACTCCAGCAGACCACTCTCTTTTCTGCATGCACTGCATGCAGTCTTGACGAATCGTTTTTCAGCGGGCGTCGGCTGAAACTCAGAATAGACCTCAAACTCATCGTCCCCGATAGAAAATCCAGTACCCGGACCATCATCGTGCTGAACATAAAGAACTTCTATCCCCTGTTCCCGAGCGGTCCCAATCAGCTTCTTGATATTACTGACAAACTTCTCGAACGCATATAAGCGTTCATCTACGATGCCATTCTGTGCATCAACCACTAATAAAACCATGTGCGATCTCTCCTTTTTCTTTCGCTTTGTTCCACCACAAATTACGGGGCGCTTTCTTTGTCACACGTTTCAAAATACTCCCTCTTATTTTTTGTCAAGGCTCTTTTTGACTCTATATTTTCTGTTCCTATTTGCACCAATTACCTCGATGTCATCCATCGTTGCTAAAATCGCCCTTGTTCGTTGAGCACTTAAACCAAGGACATCTGCGATATCCTTTGTTGCAGTCTCCCCGGACTGTAAGAGATATTTATATATCTTAACAACATTATCGCTTGTTTTTATCGTTTGTTTTTTAATAAATTCAAGAGTTAAGATCGTACGATCCGGTGCAAATCGTTCTTCGATCGTTGGTTCTTTCCAGTGCGCATCTTCCCAAGTATTAAATATGTTAGGCACTCCGCTGCCGGAACGTTCTCCAATATTGATCAGGTTGAACATTTTCATCAAAGATTTATTTCTTGGATCAGATTCTCCGCCTTTACGCATCTGAATTTTTCCAGTACGAATATAGCCCGGATTTTCAAAAATAATTCTTCTCGGTTCTTTTTTTATAACCACACCACGAGTTCCATAGTAATCCGCATTGATCAGGCAATTTGCCAGTGCTTCTCTGAGCGCCTTATGAACAGGAGTATCCTCGATTCGATCTCCACCCTGCAATGCAAACGGTGTTTTTATATCCAGACTGATTTTGTTGTACACTATAAAATAAAAGTCACACAAATTTCCAGACCAATCCCCAGAACTCGACTGGATACGGTCTGTCCACCGAATTGTTGGGTCAAGCATTTCGCGATAATCGAGAAAATATTCCGGAAAATGTCTTACAATGTTGTATTCGTCTCCAAACATCAGCATACCCGCAGCGGTTGGATGGAGTTCTTTGTCTTCTCTTGAGATTGCAGCTGCACCAATACTTCTGAGATATTCAGCATCATTTAAGCGTTCAAAAGGATGCCCTGGCTTCAGGGTACGATGACGATTTCGATAGCCCTGAACAGTCTCATAATTTAAATCTTCCATCGGCACATCGTCCAGAATTTCCATGTCCATCGTGTTTTCTGCCTGATCACGAAACATTGTTTTCACTTGTAAACGCGTACAGCGATAGTCACCTTCATGATTTCTTCTGAATGTGGAACCAAACAGATCGTCATTAATATACACTGGTTTCTGATCTCGCTTAGCCATTGGAACATACACTACAATAATCAAATCCCCCTTGAGATTATATGTCTCTACATCATCGTCCTTTAAAATATTGACATTGACTTTTTTTCGATTATTAATTCTGATTAAACTATCCGAATTTCATAATACGAGTGTTGATTATTTATTGGGCTTAACGGACGAAAAACGCCCCTATCCACGTAAAAAGTCCAATAATCTTTAAACCACTCGAAGCTTACTTTCACATAAAATCCGAAAAGATGATATAGCAAACATGTAAACCATATATTATGTCATCAAATACTTAACTGTATTGTACCAATTTTCTTTAAACGAATCAACTGCTTCATCAGCTTCTTCAACTGTTTAACCGTAACAATAGACGCATCCAATTATCTATAATGATAAATCATTTCCTTTCCCCACATAGTTTTGACGCCACTAGGGATAGTAAATATCAAGATCACTTGATAATACTACAGCTGTATATCCTAACTTCTGGACAACCTCTTTTTTCTATGAAAAAGAGACATTGACACATATTGATCAATATCTCTCTTTCAATGACTAAAAATATTATATTTTTTATAGCTTACCCGTTTTGACAAATTGGAATTTACTCATATCTACTTAATAATTCATTGGCATAGTAAGCTAGCCGTTCACAAGGCTCATATTTAGTTTTGTATCCTGTTCCATTTATTATTATAAAGGGATTACAAACTGTTATTTTCTCTGTAGTTCCATCTGCCATTTCAAGCGTAAAAGTAACTGTTTGACCTGCATAGTCCATATAAGAATCATCTGCATTATAGATAACAACATCTTTAAGAAGCGCAACAAATTCCTTTATTTCCACAATTTCTACTGTTTTATCGGGTGGTCCTAAAAGAACTGTGGCAGAAACAATATCCGATGTTTTCAAATCTTTATAAGGTCTTTTTCCCGTAAAGGTAACTAATGATATAGCAATTACCACCGCAATCAATAGACTAACTACCATTAGCCATTTTTTCTTTTTCATGTGTCCCTCCTCATATAATCAAGTGTTTTTTATTGAAAATTCAAGGTTTTTCAACCTTTCATATCTCAGTGAATAAGCCACAGCTATGAGCATTTCGATGTATCAGGTACTGAAAT
>NZ_CDRRUH010000073.1:0-13645 GCF_977045365.1 Fusicatenibacter sp. | reverse complement strand
TCATAGACTTACCTCCATGTAGTGGTATCAAAAGTTGAGACTCAACCTTTGATACTCGTATTAGAAATATAGTCTATTGTCACACACTTTTCCTTTACAGTCGAGGTACGGACTATCTACCGTTTACTTTCTTTTGATGACTTGATGAAGATTAATCGGTAATTTTAGCACTAACAACCTCAAGACCTGGATCAGAAACTACAACTAAATCACCTAAACCAATGTTATCATTAGGATTTTGATGATACGTGTAGCCAATAGAAATAGTGGTACCAGTATTAGAACCGACTAAGGTTCCATTAGAACTACTATAAGTAACCTCCTGATTAAAGGTGATTGTCAAAGTCTGAGCCTCTTTTGTATGGTCAGCTGCATGAACACCATTCACCTGAATTCGGTAGTCACCACGACCCGTTTCTGGTTTCTGATGGATATTAGTAGTTACAGTATAACATCCACTTGCTGCATAAACGCCCTCTGCCATTCCTTCATCCAGAGAAACGACAGGTTTTACATAATTACTCATTTCTTTTATCCTCTTTGCAGTCTTTCCGGCTGCTGATTTTTACAAACCCGCTCTAAAGCGAGTTCGCTTTTAGCTTACCGAATAGGTGAAGCCGGTCATCTTCAGATCGTCGATGCTGGTTCCGTGATTTAAATGGATACCAATCGTCAGCGGATTTGATGCTGTGCTGGCAAAGGTAAACGTAGCAGTTTTTCCGGAGCAGGAAACCCGTACAGATGCATCATCCGTTTCCGCCTGGTCAACCGTGTCGTTGAACGTAACGTTCAATGTGATCGTTCCGTCAATACCTGACCAGTCTGCCATTGCAAGACCTTTACCGCCATTTGTGCCCCAGCGATCCCATACGCCGTAGTAAGTAACATTCAGAGTTCCTGTGCCACTGGCTGCATAAACGCCTTCTGCCATTCCGGTGTCGATAGAGACAACAGGTTTTTTGTAAGCTTTAGTCATAGATCAGTGATCTCCTTTCTTGTGAAAATTCTTTTTATTACAAATTTATTATAGAAATAAAATCCCACACATGTCAATAGATTTGAGGTAAAAATATTACAATTTTGATTAAAATATATATCGCTTTGCAATCTGTCACGTAAATGAACAGAAAAACAGTTTTTTATTTCTCAAACTGTGATTTTTCCGGAAACAGGATAGAAAATGCATGGTTTAATTCCTGTTTTACTTTTTCATATGGGATTTCAAAGTTGCTGTCGTTGATACAAATGCATTTTGACTTCTGCTTCGTAATCGTTTTTACCAGCTCCGGGTTTTCCGGCTGCAGATTAAAGTATCGGCAGAATTTATGAATATTTTTCGGAACAAAATTTCCGCTCAGCTTCTGATATTCCCGTAGAACATACTGGCTGATATCTTCTTTGTGACGGAAAGGATGGCAACAGACACGATGCAAAAGCTCTTCTTCGTTTTTCCAGAAGAAACGATAGGACTCTTTTTTTAGCGGGGATGGCCCGTGTACGGTATAAAATCCGGTAAACCGCGGAAATGCCATTTCCAGAAGATTATATCCGAAATACATCAACGGATAGCCGGGATGAAAATATGCTCCCGGCTGTTTCTTCATATTTTCCCGTTTATCGAAATATTTGGCGAGAACCATCGCATTGTTCAGATAGACATACGGCATAATCTGGTCATCTGCATTTGCAACATCTGGCTGAAGCGCAAGCATGTCAACAGGTCTTTCATCTCTAAAAAAATCTTTCGGAGAAACTTTTTTTATGAGAAACATATCATCATTGAAATAAACAAAATTCTCGGTCAGCCCTTCAATTCTTTGAAAATTCCATTCAATGGGGTGGGAACTGAATGTCGGACGAAATTCCTGCGGGATGAAATCTTCATGTTTTACGATATGGAGTTTGGAATGTTTTTCATTCAGCCAATCTGGTACATGGCCATATGTCACAAAATGAATTTGATTGACCCATGGAGCAAACTTTTCAACACCACGGAACCAGTATTTTAAAATATCCCAGTCACGGTATCTGGAGGTGCTGTTATCAATCATTTCTTCTGCGGCTTTTCCCTGTTTCTTTAAGGTTTCCAGTTTCTCTTTGTACCAGATTGGATCTGCTCCATCTACCCATGTAATTACAAAATCAATTTTGGCGGTCTCCATCTGTCATGATCCTTTCGTATTTTGAATGAGAGTGACAATTACAAATAGCATCGTTTTTGTAACTTTATCACAGATTGTACTGCTATGCAATGAAGTATGTGAAAGACAGTTGACGTTCTGTATATTATTGGCTATATTTTCTATTATAAAGTAGAAAAAGAGGGGATCAGATACGATGAATTATCCACTTGTAAGTGTGATCATTCCGGTTTATCAGGCGGAAAAATTTTTGCGGGAATGTCTGGAAAGTGTCGGGATGCAGGATTACCCGGAATTGGAAATTATTTTAGTGAATGATGGTTCGATGGACTGCTCACTTGAAATCTGTGAAGAAAGTGCGCGGGCAGATAAAAGGATTCACATCCTGAATCAGAAAAATGCAGGCTGTGCAGCGTCCCGGAATGCAGGGATTGCTGCGGCGGAGGGAAAGTATCTTCTTTTTCTGGATGCAGACGATAAAATGGATGAAAAAAATGCGATCCGTTCTATGGTGCGACAGGCAGAAAAAAAGAATGCGGATATTGTGGTCGGAAATTACCACAGATGGAAGGAAAATGGTGAAAGGGTTGAATGTAGAAATTGGTTAGAAAAAGAAGATCCAGATAGTGTTGCTTTTCGTTTTAAAGGCTTTTTCCAATTCGGAAGTTTATCGTACGACTGGGGAAAGCTTTATCGAAAAGATTTTTTGATAGAACATGAACTATGGGTTCCGCAATATACTTACGCGGAGGACAAAGCACACAATTTCCGCTGCTGCGCATGCGAACCGAAATATGCTTTTGTCCCGCAGAGCATTGTGCTCTACCGGGAAAATCTGCAGTCTGTGACGTTTCGTCCGAAAAAACGATTGATGAAAAACTGGATTCAGATAGCAGCGGATTTTGAAACGTTTTTAAAAGAACACAGGATTGCAGAAGACTATGGGGATATTATGCTGTTCCATCTTGTCATCGGAGCAATGTATCTGGCAAAAGAGGAGATGACGTATCGCGGAAAAAAGATTCGCGTTGTGAAAAACTTTCTGAAGCGGTATGGAGAAGATCCGTTTGTCCGGAAAACGCTGACTTTTGGAAACTGTCTGCGCTATGCGACAAAAATTAAATCCATATTCTGGAAACTCCTCACCTTCACCCTCGTATTATTTTTCCGCCTCCACGCATACTATTTTCTGTCAGCCATCCTCGTTCTGATGTCCCGCCTCGGAATTGACAGTCTGTAGACGATTCCTGACAAATCTTTCTTTTTTCTGAATGTTTTTAACTTTGCTTGTTATTTTTATGTCATTATAGTATGATGATCTCAACAGCTAATTTTTCAGAAAGGGGGAGAAAATGCATGGAATTTGCAGTTTACTGGCTGATTGCGCTGATTGTATTCCTGGTGATTGAGGCGGCGACGCTTGGGCTTGCGACGATCTGGTTTGCGGGCGGGGCGCTGGTTGCTCTGATCGCTGCCATGTGCGGGGCCGGGCTGGGGATTCAGGTTGCCAGCTTTCTTGTCGTATCGCTGGTGCTTCTGATTTTTACACGTCCTTTCGCCGTTCGCTTTCTGAGTAAGGATACGCTGAAGACGAACGTAGACCGTGTGATCGGTATGGAAGGAGTCGTGACGGAGGAGATTTCCAATCTGGCGGGGACCGGAAAGGTTTCGCTTGGCGGAAATATCTGGACCGCGCGGACAGAAAATGAAGGAGGCACGATTCCCGTGGACGCTGTTGTTGCAGTGCTCCGTGTGGAAGGTGTCAAGCTGATTGTAAAGGTTAAAGAAAAAGAAGGAGGAAATGAAACATGAGTGGTGGAGGAATTGCAGGAATTTTATTGATTGTGCTTCTTGTGATTGTACTGTTTATTGCAGCATCGTGTGTGAAGATCGTGCCGCAGGCCAGTGCTTACGTTGTTGAGAGCCTTGGAAAATACAAAGGCACCTGGGCAACCGGTCTTCATTTTAAAGTTCCGTTTGTCGAGCGCGTGGCCATCCGCGTGAATTTAAAAGAGCAGGTGGTGGATTTCCCGCCGCAGCCGGTTATTACAAAAGATAACGTTACGATGCAGATTGATACCGTTGTATTTTTCCAGATTACCGATCCGAAGCTGTTCGCTTACGGCGTTGTGAATCCGCTGATGGCGATTGAAAATCTGACCGCAACAACACTTCGAAACATCATCGGAGATCTGGAACTCGATGAGACGCTGACTTCCCGTGAAATCATCAACACGAAGATGCAGGCAGCGCTCGATATCGCGACAGACCCGTGGGGTATCAAAGTAAACCGTGTCGAGCTGAAAAATATCATGCCTCCGGCAGCTATCCAGGAAGCCATGGAGAAACAGATGAAGGCAGAGCGTGAGCGCCGTGAAGCGATCCTGATCGCAGAAGGAGAGAAGAAATCGACGATCCTTGTTGCCGAAGGTAAAAAACAGTCGGCCATCCTCGATGCAGAGGCTGAAAAACAGGCAGCGATTCTTCGCGCAGAGGCAGAAAAAGAGAAACGAATCCGCGAGGCAGAAGGCCAGGCGGAGGCTATCCTCAAAGTACAGCAGGCAAACGCCGATGGTATCCGCGCGATCAAAGAGGCAGGCGCCGATGATGCTGTTCTTACCTTAAAGAGCCTTGAAGCACTTGGCGTTCTGGCAAATGGAAAGGCAACAAAGATCGTTGTTCCGTCCGATCTGCAGGGACTGGCAAGTCTGGCCACTACATTCAAAGGTATTGTGGAGGAACAGAAAGTGCCGGCAGGAAAAGAAGTGCAGAAGTAATCAGAAATAAAACCAGGATAAAGCAATAAGTAAAACAGGATTCTCCCGTGAAAAGCATCAAGCCGGACACGGGAGAATTTTCTGTATGAAAGTACAATGATATGCATAAAAATACATATATTATGCATATTACAAAGAAAATACGTAAAAATATACATTTCCCTCTTGACAGATGAACAGGTCTGTTTCATAATAGAGACTATTCAAGGCAACCAAAGGGTCAAAAAACCTTTTGATCCAACATCATAGGATGGGAAATAATAAAATACACCATATGCAGATATTTAAGGAGGAACAAACCATGGATTTAAAAGGACGCGATTTTCTGACATTGAAAGATTTTACACCGGAAGAGATTGCCTATCTGCTGGATCTGTCTGCAGAGCTGAAGGAGAAGAAAAAGAAAGGCATTCCGGTAGATACCCTGCGCGGTAAAAACGTTGCACTGATTTTCGAGAAAACCAGCACCAGAACTCGCTGTTCCTTCGAGGTAGCTGCACACGATCTCGGTATGGGAACAACGTATCTGGATCCGACCGGTTCCCAGATCGGCAAAAAAGAGAGCATCAAAGATACCGCCCGCGTTCTTGCCGGAATGTATGAGGGAATCGAGTACCGTGGATTCGGCCAGGAGATTGTAGAAGAGCTGGCAAAATATTCGAAAGTTCCGGTATGGAACGGACTGACGAACGAGTACCATCCGACACAGATGCTCGCCGATATGCTGACGATCCAGGAAGAATTCGGCCATTTAAAAGGCATCAAATTCGTTTACATGGGCGATGCCCGTTACAATATGGGAAATTCCCTGATGATTGCATCTGCCAAGATGGGGATGGATTTTGTGGCCTGTGCACCGAAGAAATACTTCCCGAACGCGGAGCTTGTGGCCCAGTGTGAGGAGTATGCAAAGGAGAGCGGTGCAACCATCACCCTCACCGAGGACGTAAAAGAGGGAACAAAAGATGCCGATGTTATCTACACTGATGTATGGGTATCTATGGGCGAGCCGGACAGCGTATGGGAGGAGAGAATCCACGATCTGACTCCGTATCGTGTCACAAAAGAAGCAATGGCAAATGCAAAAGATACCGCCGTATTCCTGCACTGTCTGCCGTCCTTCCACGATCTGAAAACAAAAATCGGAAAAGAGATCCACGACCGCTACGGTCTGAACGAGATGGAAGTAACCGATGAGGTGTTTGAATCTGCGCAGTCGAGAGTATTCGAGGAAGCAGAGAATCGTATGCATACGATCAAAGCAGTTATGGCAGCGACACTCGGAGCATAAAGTTTTGGGTGGAAAAACCGGAATAGACTGTGTATAATAGAATAACGAAGAAACACGCACAGCAGCGCTGCGGAAAAACTCTTCCGCAGCGCTGCTGTTGATTTTACGAAATGCATCAAGCGTGCTTCTTATAGTCTGAAAGCGACACGAGGAGTGTGAAAATACGATATGCTGGAAAATAAGAGAGCCGAGACGCTGCGTCTCCTGCGGGAATCCGGGAAAAATGTTTCCGGACAGGAGCTGTGTGAACACTTTGGGATTTCCCGCACCGCAGTATGGAAGATAATGAATCAGTTGAAAGAAGAAGGATACGAGATTGAAGCTGTTCAGAATAAGGGATATCGCCTGTTGAACGAGCCGGATCTCGTAACGAAGGATGAGCTGGAAAGCCGCACGCATACGAAATATGTCGGACAGACGGTTTATTACAGCCGCGAGGTGGATTCGACAAATACGTGGGCGAAGTGGTTGGCGGAAGAAGGTGCGCCGAACGGCACACTGACAACGGCTGAAACACAGACTGCCGGAAAAGGCCGCCGCGGCAGAGTCTGGAAATCGCCGGAAGGAACCTCTGTTTCGATGTCGATTCTGCTGTATCCGGATCTTGAGCCGGCCAAAGCACCGATGCTGACGATTGTAATGGGACTTGCCGTAGTGCAGGGCGTGCAAAGAGCGCTCGGTGTCGATACGAAAATCAAATGGCCGAACGATGCGGTGCTGAATGGGAAAAAGCTCTGTGGTATTCTGACAGAAATGAGTGCACAGATTGATTATATCAATTATGTTGTCATCGGAACCGGAATCAATGTCAATCAGATGGAATTCCCGGAAGAAATCGCGGAGATTGCGACCTCACTGGCGATAGAAACAGGGCATCCCGTCAACCGGGCGAAAGTGGTCGCAGCGGTGCTGGAGGCGTTTGAAGAGAATTATGAAAAATTCCTGGAAGCAGGAGATCTCTCGGGGCTGAAGGAAGCATATGAGGCTGTACTTGCAAACAAAGACCAGCCGGTGCGTGTACTCGATCCGAAGGAACCGTTCGAGGGCGTTGCGCTCGGCATCACGCCGACCGGTGAGCTGCGCGTGCAAAAAGAGGACGGAATGATCGTTGAGGTGCATTCCGGAGAGGTTTCAGTGCGAGGTTTATACAGCTACGTATAGAGAGACCGGAAAAGGAAGAGAAAGGAAAAATTATGTATTCAGATAATGAAAAAGTAGTGCTCTGCGGAGCAAGTGCATACGAACAGAAATATTATTTTAACCAGGATTTTGCATCCCTGCCACAGTCTGTGCAGGATGAGCTTCATGTCATGTGTGTTATGTTTACGGTGGAAATCGGCGGTATTTTTACCATGTGGTTCGACAGCGACGGAAGTCTGCAGTTTGAAACAGAGGCCGTAGACGCAGATGCGATGTACGACGAGATCGGCGGCGCGCTTCGGATTAAGCAGTATCAGGAAGAAAAAAAGGAGCTGCTGGAATCCCTGGAGCTGTATTACCGTGTCTTCTTCCTCGGTGAGGAGGTGCCGGAGGAGGCGCTGATGGAAGAGGACGGAGAGAAGCCGAATGGAAAATAAGAAACGTACACTGCAAAAGATGCCGCCGCTGAAAATCGGAAACGTGGAGATGCCAAACCCACTCGTGCTTGCACCGATGGCGGGGGTGACGGATCTGCCGTTTCGTGTTCTGTGCAAGGAGCAGGGCGCGGGCCTGATCTGTATGGAAATGGTGAGCGCGAAGGCAATTTTATATAAGAATAAAAATACCGAGGATCTGATGACGATCGATCCGGGTGAGCATCCGGTGTCCCTGCAGCTTTTCGGCAGTGATCCGGAGATTTTGGGGCAGATTGCCGCTCAGATCGAAGAAAGGCCGTTTGATATTCTGGATTTTAACATGGGCTGTCCGGTGCCAAAGGTTGTCAATAACGGCGAAGGCTCGGCCCTTATGAAGGATCCGCATCTGGTGAGGGAAATCGTGACAAGCATGGTAAAGGCAGTGAAAAAGCCTGTAACCGTAAAGATTCGAAAGGGCTTTAACGAAGAATCGGCGAATGCTGTGGAAATTGCGAAGATCCTCGAGGACTGCGGAGTGGCTGCAATTGCGGTTCATGGAAGAACGAGAGCGCAGTTTTATTCCGGAAAAGCAGACTGGGATATTATCCGCCGGGTAAAAGAGGCAGTATCGATTCCGGTTATCGGAAACGGCGATGTGACAGATGCGGCAAGTGCCGAGGCACTGGTGGAGCAGACCGGCTGTGACGGAATCATGATCGGACGCGGCGCGGAAGGAAATCCGTGGATTTTTAAACAGATTCTTCATTATATGGAAACAGGCGAAACGCTTGCAAGGCCGACCCAGCATGAGGTAAAAGAAATGATGCTCCGCCATGCACGGATGCAGGTGGAATACAAAGGCGGCGCGATCGGCATCCGCGAGATGCGCAAGCATGTTGCATGGTATACGGCAGGCTTTCCGCATTCGGCAAAGCTGCGCGCGGCGATCAATCAGGTGGAGAGCCTGCAGGCGCTGGAACAGATGCTGAATGAGTGGGAACGAGGATAAAAACAAGTCAAAAAGGTACCTATGATATGCCAATATTGATATATCATGGGTGCTTTTTCTGTGCTATACTGATAAACAGAGGTATTGGGACAAAAAACACAAAAGAGGGAGTGTAGTGTATGACTATGAAGGAACTTTTCGCACCGTCCGACATGACGGTGGGAAAGCCGTGGGAAAAGATTGTAGCTTTTACAATCCCTATGCTGATCGGCAACATTGCCCAGCAGCTCTACAACACGGTTGACAGTATTGTAATCGGAAAATATGTCGGGGACAACGCGCTTGCGGCAGTTGGAAGCGCCAGCCCGATCTTAAACCTGCTTCTGGTTCTGTTCGTCGGAATTTCCGTCGGCGCCGGCGTCATGGTGTCGCAGTATTTTGGAGCAAGACAAAGAAAAGAGCTTTCGATGACGATCGGAAACTGCGTCACGCTGACAGCAATTTCTTCCATCATTATTATGATTCTGGGAGCCGTCCTCTCAAGGCCGCTGCTGGAAATGCTGAAAACACCGGATTCTATCATCGACTGGTGTACCTCGTATCTGGTGATCCTGATGGTGGGTTGTGCCGGCAGTGCGTACTATAACATTCTATGTGGTATCCTTCGCGGACTCGGCGATTCGATTTCGGCGCTGATTTATCTGCTGGTGGCAACGGTCATCAACATTGTATTGGATATTGTATTCGTTTCCCAGTTCCACATGGGCGTTGCCGGAGTTGCATACGCGACCGTGATTGCGCAGGCAATTTCTGCAGTACTCTGCATGTGGCGTCTGATGCGTATGACCGACATTTTTGATTTCAGACCCAAATACCTGAAAATGAAAAAACAGTATTCGATGGAAATTATCCGCCTTGGCCTGCCGTCCGGTATTACCCAGGCGATCTTCTCCATGGCGATGGTTATCGTACAGTCGCTGACCAACAGCTTCGGTGAAATGGTTATCGCCGCGAATGTTATCATCATGCGTGTCGATGGCTTTGCAATGATGCCGAACTTTTCGTTTGGTACCGCGATGACAACGTATGCCGGTCAGAATGTCGGCGCACGCCGTATGGACCGCGTAGAGCAGGGCGCAAAACAGGGAACACTGATTGCTGTCGGAACCTCAACGACCATTACCCTTTTAATTGTTATTTTCGGCCATCATCTGATGGGAATCTTTACGAATACCACAGAGCTCGTAACATTAAGTGCCAATATGATGAAGATCCTTGCGGTCGGCTATATTGCCATGGCAATAACACAGTCGCTTTCCGGTGTCATGCGTGGAGCAGGCGATACGATGACCCCGATGTGGATTTCGATGGTTGTTACCGTTGTCATCCGTGTGCCGCTGGCATACGGTCTGGCCTTTCTGACCAGAACGCCGGAGCTGCCCAACGGACGATATCAGGTACTCTGGATTTCCATGCTGGTAAGCTGGTGCATGGGTGCGCTTCTGACGCTGATTTTCTATAAAAAAGGAAACTGGAAAAAGAAGGCACTGACAGGAAGTGCCTCCGAAAAATAAAGGAAAAATAAGAGAAAGATGCAGGAAGGATTTGTGAAAAAGAAAATCTTTCCTGCGTTTCTTTTTTTCTTGACATTCCGTGGGCAATCCTTTATACTACTTTAATTGTTAGGATAGGCGGAGTCTATCCTTATTTCAACCGGGAATACTGAAAATACAGCGCATTTCCGGAGAGTTTACAGAATAAAATCAGATATGACTGGATACAGAAACGATAGAAAGGGTGTATAAAATGGAACAGAAAAAAACGATTCTTACCTATGCCGGCCTGAAAAAACTGGAGGACGAGCTTCATGACCTCAAAGTAAACAAACGTAGAGAAATTGCCGGTAAAATCAAAGAAGCAAGAGAGCAGGGAGACCTTTCCGAGAACGCCGAGTACGATGCAGCAAAAGATGAGCAGCGTGATATCGAGGCAAGAATTGAAGAGATCGAAAAAATCCTGAAAAACGCAGAGGTTGTTGTTGAGGACGAAGTAGATTCTGATAAGATCAATATCGGATGTAAAGTAGACGTACTGGATCTGGAGTATGACGAGGAGATCGAGTTCCAGATCGTTGGTTCCACCGAGGCAAACAGCCTGGAAGGAAAAATTTCCAACGAGTCTCCGGTAGGAAAAGCGCTGATCGGCGCACACAAGGATGACATTGTCGATGTAGAAACACCGGCCGGAATTATGCAGTACAAAGTACTTTCTATCCAGAGAAATATCTAAAAAATACAAAGAAAAGGGAGTGAAGAAATTGGCACAGCAGACACAGGAACAGGACATTAACCACTTACTGAAGGTTCGCCGCGAGAAACTTGCAGAGCTGCAGCAGAACGGAAGAGACCCGTTCCAGATTACAAAGTTCGATCAGACACATCATTCGCTTGAGGTGAAAGGTCTTTACGAGGCACATGAGACTGAGCTGTTAAAAGACCGCCAGGAGCCGAACGTAGAGGGAATGGATGAGGAGCAGGCGAAAGAAGCTCTTAAAAAGGATTACGAAGAGAGAAGAAATATCATGGACGCAAGCCCGATCCATGTGGCAATTGCAGGACGTATGATGTTTAAGAGAGTCATGGGCAAGGCATCTTTCTGCAACATTCAGGATTTACAGGGAAGCATCCAGGTATACGTTGCAAGAGATGCGATCGGAACAGAGTCTTACGCTGATTTTAAAAAATCGGATATCGGTGATATCTTCGGAGTGGAAGGATTTGCTTTCAGAACAAGAACAGGTGAGATTTCTATCCATGCAGAGAAAGTGACACTCCTCTCCAAGAGCTTACAGATCCTCCCGGAGAAGTTCCACGGTCTGACAGATGTAGATACCCGTTACCGTCAGAGATATGTAGACCTGATCATGAATGCAGAGTCTAAAGATACCTTTATCAAGCGTTCCAAGATTCTCAGTGCGATCCGCAAGTACTTAAGCGGAGAAGGATTCATGGAAGTTGAGACTCCAATGCTTGTACAGAACGCAGGTGGAGCAGCAGCAAGACCGTTCGAGACACATTTCAATGCCCTGAACGAAGATCTGAAGCTTCGTATTTCCCTGGAGCTGTACCTGAAGAGACTGATCGTCGGAGGACTCGAGAAGGTATATGAGATCGGACGTGTATTCCGTAATGAGGGTCTTGATACAAGACATAACCCGGAGTTTACTCTGATGGAGCTTTACCAGGCATTTACAGATTACCACGGCATGATGAATCTGACAGAGAACCTGTATCGTTTTGTCGCACAGGAAGTGCTCGGAACGACACAGATCGTATACAAAGGAATCCCGATGGATCTCGGTAAGCCGTTCGAGCGTATCACAATGGTTGACGCAGTGAAGAAGTACGCAGGCGTTGACTGGAATGAAGTTGAGACTCTGGAGCAGGCAAGAGAACTTGCAAAAGAACATCATATTGAGTTTGAAGAGAGACATAAAAAAGGTGATATCCTGAATCTCTTCTTTGAGGAGTTTGTAGAGGAGCATCTGCTTCAGCCGACGTTCGTTATGGACCACCCGGTTGAGATCTCGCCGCTGACGAAGAAAAAGCCAGAAAATCCGGAATATGTAGAGCGTTTCGAGTTCTTCATGAATGGATGGGAAATGGCAAATGCTTATTCTGAGCTGAACGATCCGATCGACCAGAGAGAACGTTTTAAAGCCCAGGAAGAACTGCTTGCCCAGGGCGATGATGAAGCCAATACAACAGATGAAGACTTCATGAACGCACTGGAGATCGGTATGCCGCCGACCGGTGGTATTGGATTCGGCATTGACCGTATGTGTATGCTTCTGACAGGAGCGGAGGCAATCAGAGACGTGCTGCTCTTCCCGACAATGAAGTCCTTGAATGATGTAAACAAGGGCAATGATGTAAAAAATCAGCCTGTCGAGGAAATGAAAGCAGAGCCTGAAAAGATTGATTTCTCTAAGGTAAAGATTGAGCCTTTATTTGAGGAAGCAGTTGATTTTGACACATTCTCAAAGTCAGATTTCAGAGCCGTTAAGGTAAAAGAATGTGTAGCAGTACCGAAGTCAAAGAAGCTGTTGCAGTTTACCCTTGATGACGGAACAGACACAGACCGCACCATTTTAAGCGGTATTCACGCATATTACGAGCCGGAAGAGCTTGTAGGTAAGACACTTATCGCTATCACAAATCTTCCTCCTCGTGCTATGATGGGTATTGACTCTTGCGGTATGCTCCTCTCCGCTATTCACGAAGAAGAAGGCGAAGAAAAGCTCCATCTGCTTATGGTTGATGACCACATCCCGGCAGGCGCAAAGCTGTATTAAACTGATGTAACGATGTACCGTTTAACCAAATAGACGGGACGTACTTCATTTGATAAAAAACTAAAAAACAGCGATTTACATCAAACTTACATCAATTGATGCAGAAATCGGTGCAAGCAAGAGAAAATCGTATAATTAGTGCAATGAGTGGGCAATTCCAATCGGAGTTGCCCATTTTCTAAAATGAATGGAAATGCAAATCGGTATTTAATGCTTAACGAGGAGGAATAAACATGGCGAAGAAAGAAGAAAGATTTGAAGTTATATTTAGAGATGGAAGTTCGCTTAAAGATGAAGGGATTCGACAAATTCTTGTAGATAAGGAGACTGGAGTTAATTATCTTTGTTGGAAATCTGGATACGGGGCTGGTATTACACCTCTTCTGGATTCTGAAGGAAAAGTCATAGTTACTAAGTAAAATTAAAGTTTGTAGAATTAAGAAAATCGGTATTTATAAAGGAGAATATTGATGAAACTATTTTTATGTTCGCACTTTTCAAGTGTAGGAAGTCTGATAAAGGAAGAAATTGAAAATAAGAAAGTCGCATTTATTCCAACAGCTTCACTGCGTGAAGG
>NZ_CDRRUH010000072.1:0-14171 GCF_977045365.1 Fusicatenibacter sp. | reverse complement strand
GCCAGTGTCGTTTTTCCACTGCCGGTTCCTCCGGCAATTCCTATCAGTATCGTATCCATAAGAAACTCCTTTTTATCCGATGATAGCCAGTGTTGCGCTTGTTCCGAGACGGCTTGCGCCGGCATCTACCATAGCCTGTGCCTCGTCTGCGTTGTGGATTCCGCCGGAAGCTTTTACGCCCATATCCGGGCCTACGGTCTTTCTCATCAGGGCAACATCAGCCGCTTTTGCACCGCCGGTAGAAAATCCGGTGGAGGTTTTTACGAAGTCAGCGCCGGCTTCTTTTGCGAGCTCGCACGCTTTTACTTTCTCTTCATCGGTTAAAAGGCAGGTCTCGATGATGACTTTCAGAACGATGTCCTTGCCGCATACTTCTTTTAAGGTCTGGATATCGGAGCGTACGAAGTCGTATTTGCCGTCTTTGAGGGCTCCGACGTTGATGACCATATCAACCTCCTGTGCACCGTCTTCGATGGCTGCACGGGTCTCAAACGCTTTTACACGGGTATCGGACATGCCCAGAGGGAAGCCGACAACGGTGCAGACTTTGACGTCAGATCCTTTGAGCTTTTCAGCAACGAATTTGGTGTAGTACTGGTTGACGCAGACAGAAGCAAAATCATGTGCAAGTGCCTCGTCGCAGATCTTTGCAACCTGTGCTTCGGTTGCGTCTGCTTTTAAAATAGTGTGGTCAAATAATTTGGTGTTCAGCATAATTTTTTCCTTTCTTTGATGAAAAATAAATTAGAATGATAGAGAAAAGGCAGAGCCGAAAAAACACAGTTCGGATTTAACGGCTCTGCCTTTAAAAATTGTAACTATTCAGAGCCACATCTCGATTCCGCTGCGCTGCATCTCGATGTGGCTGCTCGCCATATGAAATTCCAGAAAAAACCGCTCATTCATGCAAGCATGATTCGCAATTTTTTCTTCCATTTCACATGGCTCTGAATAGTTACATATTATCTTGCGCCCTTATCGTATGGAATACCTTCGGCTTTCGGAGCCTGGGAATTCTTGGATGTGAAGGCGAGAATAATCATGGATGCGATAAACGGCATCATGTTGTAAATGTTCTTGGACAGTCCCAGATGGGAGAGGACGGTGGAGTCCGCAATGTTTGCCAGGGAACGGAATACCGCAAAGAATACGGCTGCTCCGGCAATGTGGAACGGTTTCCACTGACCGAAGATCATAACAGCGAGGGCAAGGAATCCGGCACCGGCTACGCCGACTTCGAAGTTCCAGGTGGTAACGGACGGAACGATGTAGGCAAATCCGCCGATACCGCCGAGTGCACCGGAGATGATAACACCGGTGTATCTCCACTGGTATACGTTGATACCAACAGAGTCGGCTGCCTGTGGATGCTCACCGCAGGCACGCAGGCGCAGTCCCCATTTCGTTTTGAAGAGGAACACGTAGCTGCAGATCAGAAGGATGATGCCGATGAACAGGAAGATGTTCACGGTAAATGGTCCGATCTTGTAAATGAAAGCGGCGTTGGTGTAGTTCAGCTTTGCGGAAGCTGCACCGTTTCCGGTATCCGAGCCGTTGTTGAATGCTTTTACCAGGACGATGGCAATGGCAGTAGCCAGCATGTTCAGCGCGGTTCCGCCGATCGTCTGGTCTGCTTTCAGTGTGATGGCGGAGAAGCCAAGCAGCAGAGAGTAGATCATACCGGATACGGCGCTCGCCAGAATGGAAAGTGCCACAAGTGCAGGAGCCGGGAGGTCCGGGAACAGAACCAGGACGAAGACACCGGCAAGGCCGCCGATCGCCATGATTCCTTCCAGCGCGATGTTGATGACACCGCTTCGCTCGGAGAACATACCGCCCATCGCAACGAGCATCAGAACAACGGCGTACAGTAAAGTAAATTTAATTAAAAGGAACATTATTTCTTCTCCTCCTTTCCGTTGTCTGCATTGGCATTTGCTTTCTGCTCTTTTTTGCTCTTGAACAGGTTTGCAACGATGCCCTTGAACAGGGTAACGAATGCGCAAAGGTAAATGATAACGGCAACGATCAGGTCCGCGATCTCCGGCTGATAATATTTCGTAGGCAGGTAAGCACCGCCGACCGAAATATGAGCAACGAAGAGAGCAGCAAAGATAACGCCGATCGGGTTGCTAAGTGCAAGAAGCGCAACCGGGATACCATTAAATCCGATGGCCGGGAGTGCTGTCGATACCTGCGGGTTCCACTCGGATGCACCGGAGAGGAAGTAGAGGCCTGCACCGATTCCGGCAAGCGCACCTGCGATGGTCATGGAGAGAACAACGTTTCTCTTCTCGTTGATGCCGGCGTATTTGGCAGCATCCTTATTGAACCCGCAGGCTTTCAGCTCATAGCCGAAGGTTGTTTTGTTCAGAACGATATAGATGATGACCGCAATGGCAATCGCAATGAAAATCGCAATCGTTGTGGAACTGGTACGGAAAATGGAGTTCATGCCGCAGTCCGGAATCAGGGATTTCGGAGAAGCGGAGCTTAATTTGTAAGTACGTGTGGTCTTCTGATCATACATGTCCGGGATGGTGTTGTACATCAGCTCATTGACAAGATAAAGACCAATCCAGTTGAACATGATGGAAGTAATAACTTCATTTACGTTGAAGTATGCTTTGAAGATACCAGGAACTGCTCCCCAGATGGCTCCGCAGACCATAGCAGCCAGAAGGCATACATACCATGGCATGTGGAGGATGATGGCAAAATACAGGGCGCCGAAGACACCGACGGTGTACTGTCCGGCAGCACCGATGTTGAACAGACCTGTTTTAAAAGCAAATGCAACCGAAAGTCCGGTCATAATCAGGGGAGCGGACTGAGCGATTTCACTTCCGATTCCTTTCGGCTTTAAGTAAAAGCCGCCTTTGATGATTCGTGTAAATCCATCCACTGCGTTCTCCGCGTTGATGCAGTATAAAATGATAAATCCCACAAGAAGACCGATCACAATACATACAAGAGAAGCGACAATGGACAGAAGAGCGTTTTTCGTTTTTTCGTTCATGCTTTTCTTACCTCTCTTTTATACTTCTTCGGGAACCGGATCCCGTTTTGCACCTGCCATGTAGAGACCGAGTTCTTCGACAGAAACGGTTTTCGGATCCAGCTGGCCGACCAGCTCTCCTTCGTACATAACAAGAATACGGTCGGAAACATCCATAACCTCATCCAGTTCCAGAGAAACCAGAAGAACGGCTTTTCCCTTGTCGCGCTGTGCAACGAGCTGGCTGTGAATGTATTCGATGGCTCCGACATCAAGACCACGGGTAGGCTGTACCGCAACGAGAAGATCAGGATCTTTGTCGATCTCACGCGCGATGATCGCTTTCTGCTGGTTTCCGCCGGACATGCTGCGGGTGATGGTCACAGGACCCTGGCCGCTGCGGACATCGTACTGCTCGATCAGGCGCTCGGCATATTCGCGCACGGCTTTTGATTTGATAAAGCCGAAGGATTCAAATTCCGGCTGCCAGTAACGCTGCAGCACCATGTTCTGCTCGATGGAGTAATCCAGCACGAGGCCGTGTTTATGGCGGTCCTCCGGGATGTGGCTCATGCCCATCTTGGAGCGGTCGCGGATGGAAGCTTTCGTGATGTCCTGTCCGTTGAACAGAATTTTACCGCCGGATACTTTTTCCAGTCCCGTGAGGCCCTGAACGAACTCGGACTGGCCGTTTCCATCGATACCTGCGATGCAGACAATCTCGCCTTTTCTTACATTAAAGGAAACATCTTTGACGGCGTTGTTTCCGTGCACCTTGCTCGGTACGGTCATGTGCTCTACTTTCAGAACGGTGTCGCCCGGTTTTGACGGCTTTTTGTTGACGGAGAAGCTGACGTTTCTTCCGACCATCATGCGGGAGAGCTCTTCTTTGGAAGTTTCGCTGATGTTGACGGTTCCGATGTATTTTCCTTTGCGGAGAATCGTACAGCGGTCGGCAACTTCCATGATCTCGTTGAGTTTATGGGTGATGAAGAGGATGGATTTTCCTTCTTTTGCGAGGTTCTTCATGATCTTCATCAGCTCGTCGATTTCCTGCGGCGTCAGAACCGCGGTCGGCTCGTCGAAGATCAGGACTTCGTTGTCACGGTAGAGCATTTTCAGAATTTCGGTACGCTGCTGCATGCCGACGGTGATATCTGAGATCAGAGCGTCCGGATCGACCATCAGACCGTATTTCTCGCTCAGCTCCATGACTTTTGCACGGGCATTCTTTTTCTCGAGGAAAAGGCCTTTGGTCGGCTCTACGCCGAGGATGATGTTGTCGAGAACCGAGAAACATTCGACCAGCTTAAAGTGCTGGTGCACCATACCGATGTTGAGATCGTTGGCGTCGTTCGGCGTGTTGATATGGACTTCCTGCCCATTCTTCTTGATGATTCCGGAGGTAGGCTGATACAGACCAAAAAGAATACTCATCAGGGTTGATTTTCCTGCACCGTTTTCTCCAAGCAGAGCATGGATTTCTCCTTTTTTGAGCTGTAATGTAATGTTGTCGTTCGCCTTGATACCCGGGAATTCTTTGGTGATGTTCAACATCTCAATAATGTACTCATTTTCCATATACATATTCCCTTTCAAGCGTGGTTTTGCAGGACTGCCGAAGGCATGGAAAACAGGGCAGAACTGCGGGCTTTCATTATGTCTAGTATAGCATTTTGTGTGACAGAAAAAAAGGGGAAGAGAAATAATATTCTCTTCCCCAAAAGGCATATTGTTACAGAAACAGTATGCACATTAGCTGATGTAATCAACGGTTACGTGAGAACCTACTTCCGGCTGATTTTCTGTATCGCTGGAGATTTCGATGGAACCATCGCGGATACCAGCCAGTACAGTTTCATACTGATCCTGTGTGAAGGTTGTGAATCCCCAGGATTCGGAATCGGTAGGAAGGCCGATGTAATCTCCGTCTTTCAGTCCAAGCTGCTGAGCAGTTCCGCCAAGTTCAGAGAAGTTTCCGCTGAAGTAGGAATCCAGAGCGTTGTTGATGGCGCTTGGAAGACCTTTCATAGCGGAAGTCAGGCAGCGCTCGCCGATTTTGGAACGCTGGTCAACGTCTACACCAATAACTTTTCCGTCGTGTGTCTCAGCTGCATCCAGAGCAGATGTCCAGATACCGCCGCCGCAGGCGAATACAACCTGTGTTCCGTCTGCATACCAGCCTTCCATACGGGCGGTGATGGAGTCATCGCCGTAGAACTGGCCGCCATAGTAATATTTTACGTTTACATCTACGCCGTCTTCTTCAGCAGCAGCGTTGATACCCTGTACATAACCGTAACCGAAACGGATAACGGCCGGAACAGCGATACCGCCAAGGAAGCCAAGGCTTGTGTAACCGTCTTTTACTGCAGCGTATCCAGCCAGGTAGCCGGCCTGCTCTTCTTCGAAGGAGCAGATGTATACGTTCTTTCCAAGATCAACAGTTTCACCGTTTAAGTTTACGATGTCGCTTTCGGTAACGTCAACTGCGATGAAGGTTACATCCGGATAGGTGTCCTGCTCTTCTGCGATGGCTGGTCCGAACAGATAACCAGGCATAACAACTACGGTAGCGCCCTCAGAGATTGCAAGATCGATGGAGTTGATACGCTCCTCGTCGGTGTCCTCTGCCGGTTTGTAGTACTCGTACTCTACGCCGTTTGCATCGCCGTAAGCGCATACAGTTTCCCAGGTGATCTGGTTGAAGGATTCGTCGGTGATATCTCCGGAGTCTGTGATCATAGCAATTTTCTCGTCTGCGGAATCTTTTTTCTCTCCGTCTGTGGAAGCAGAAGAAGATGCTGCGCTGGCAGAATCAGTTCCTTTGGATGCATCGGAGGAAGAGGATCCGTTGGAGGAACCGCATCCTGCGAGTGCAGCAGTTGTCATGGCAGCTGCAAGCAGTAAGCTAACTACTTTCTTTTTCATAAATAGTATTCTCCTTTCATGGGTACAGCGTTTCTGCGTGTATGGCAACATTATAATATAAAAGAAAAAAGTATGTCAAGTAAAGGAAAAACTGCGTGAAATCCACTAGCTATCGGCATGTGAGCCGGAAATTCTTCGGATAATGGCGTTGGATCTTGCATAAATTTCTTCCGGGTCAAAGCCGATATGGAATTCGCCGTTTTCGTAGAGGATTTGACCGTTTACCATGGTAAGCTTTACGTTCTGTTTGCTGCCGCTGTAAACGAGGTTTTTGATCAGATTATTCTCCGGCTGCATATTCGGCTGATGGAGGTCAATCATGACGAGATCGGCCTTTTTGCCGGCAGCGAGACGGTCGCAGTCAGTAAGCTGCATCGCGTGTGCACCGCCTGCGGTTGCCATGTAGAGAATGGCGTCGGCCGGGATTCCTGCGGCGTCCATCTCGCGGACTTTGGAAAGGCCGGTGGTCAGGAACATTTCGCGGAACATATCGAGGCAGTTGTTGCTGGCAGGCCCGTCGGTGCCGATGGCGAGGTTGATGCCGTTATCGTAAAAACGCTTCAGCGGGCAGACGCCGGAGGCAAGCTTCAGGTTTGAAGAAGGATTGGTGACAGCGGTGAGCTTCCGGTCGCGGAAAATTTCGAAATCGCGGTCCTCCATCCAGATGCAGTGGTAGCCGCCGCCTCCGTACTGGAACATGCCAAGTTTTTCCATGAGCTGTGTCGGGGTGAGCCCCCAGCGCTCTTTACAGCCCTCGACTTCGCTTTTTGTCTCGGCGTTGTGTGTCCAGACAGGGGAATGGTATTTTTCGGCAAGTTTGGCAACTGCCTCAAGAAGCGGGCCGCCGGTCGTATATTCGGCGTGGAAACCGAGCAGATACGAGGTGCGGTCGGAGAGTTCGTTGACATAGTTATACATCTCTTCGAGAAATTCCGGGCTGTCGACGAAGTTGTTGAGGCCGCTGGTAAGAACGGTGCGGAATCCGGTGTCGACCGTGGCAGCGATGCTGTTTTTCTGCTGAATGTACATGTCGAAATTGGAGGTGATGCCGCTCGTCAGATATTCCATGATGCCGAGGATATTGAGCCAGTAAACGTCGTCCCCGGCGAGCTTTGCCTCGTTCGGGAAGACCTGGCGCTCGAGCCATTCGTGGAGCGGGAGATCGTCCGCGTAGGAGCGGAGGAAGGTCATCGGGGTGTGCGTGTGTGCGTTTTTAAAGCCCGGGATCAGGAGATTGCCGCGGGCGTCGATTTCGCGGTCGAAGACAGTGGTCTCTGCGGCATCTGGATCTGCTTTTCTACCAGGTCCGATATAGGTGATGGTGTCGCCGGTGACATGAAGTTCGTCTTCGGCGATGGAAAAATGGTTTTCAGCGTCGAGTACGAGAATTTTGGCGTTGTAAAAACGTGTATTCAAAAAAAGATCTCTCCTTTATTTTACGTGCTGTTTTCAGCGGCCGGGGCTTGTTTTTTTTTGACAGACCCCGGCCGCTGTGTGTTTACAGTGTCTTTGCGATGCCCTGAATCGTTGCGGCAACGAGTTTTTTGAACTGCGGTGCAACCATGTCAGCTGCCTCCTGAACTTCCGCATGGCACAGAGGCTGCGGGGAGATGCCGGCGGCAAGATTGGTAATGCAGGAAATACCGATGACGCGCATGCCCATATGGCGTGCAGCGATGGCTTCGCAGGCGGTGCTCATGCCGACCGCGTCTGCGCCGAGGGTGTGGCACATGGCGATTTCCTGCGGGGACTCGTACTGCGGGCCGGTGAGCTGCAGATAAACGCCTTCCATCAGGTCGATATCAAGGCTGGCTGCGGCTTTCCGTGCGATTTTCTGGAATTCAAGGTCGTAGATCTGGCTCATATCCGGGAAACGGGTGCCGAGCTCGTCGATGTTCGGTCCGATAAGCGGAGATGGAACGAAGCAGGCGATCTGGCCGTTTAACAGCATCAGAGAGCCTGGCTTTGTGCCCTGTTTGATGCCGCCGGCGGCGTTGGTTAAGAACAGTGCTTTTGCGCCCATCAGCTTCATGAGGCGGGTCGGGAGAACAACGTCGGTCATCGGATAGCCTTCATAATAATGAACGCGGCCCTGCATGCAGACAACCGGCACATCGCCGACGTAGCCGAAGATAAAACGGCCCGCGTGGCCCGGAACGGTGGAAACCGGGAAGCCTTCGATATCGTGGTAGTCGAGGGTGGCGGTGACGCGGATATCATTCGCAAAATCACCGAGGCCGGAACCGAGGATCAGTGCGACTTCCGGCTGGAAATCGATCTGGGAGCGGAAGCTCTCGTAGCATTTCATCAGTTTTTCGTAAACAGGGTTTGGGGTGTTGCTCATAAGAAAAACCTCCTTAAATAAATGATTTTCTGATTTTTATGAGTCTTTTTTCGGCACTGCTGCCTGCTTTTTCAGAGAAGAAAAGCCTGCCACAGAGATGTGAGTCCCGGAGGCAGGCTTTTCTATTAGAAAAAAGATCATCTGGTGATTCTATTGTAGTATAGAAAGCGTGGAAAAGCAATGTTTTTCAGTCATCAAAGATATTGAGATGCTGTTTCATGATATTTCCCAGCCATTCGATAACCGGACCTAAGGTGATAACCATCAGCACGGTGACAATGCCGAGCTTTCCGCCGAGCAGAACAGCGATTGCAGTGACAGCAAAGTCGTAGACGATGCGGATCACGCGGAAAGAAACGTTCGGCAGGTGGGTGGAGATGATGAACGATACTGCGTCGTACGGTGCGGTTCCCATATCAACATCCATATAGAAGGATGCGGCGAGGATAAACAGGATCAGCGCCGGAATCAGCACAGCGATGCGGACACCCATCGAGGTAAAAAGATCCGGCGGAAGGATTTTCGCCCAGATCCAGGAGAAAAAGTCGATGGAATAGCCCACAAGGAACATGTTTGCGAGGGTTCCAAAGCCTAAATTTCTGCCGCCGAACACGATAACGAAGATGAGCAGGACGATATTGAAGAGCGCCTGCCAGTTTCCAATGCTGATGCCCAGGCGGGTGGAGATGGTTTGGTTTAACAAGGTACACGGATCGGTGCCGAGATCGACGAGAAGCAGCCATGAGAGTGCAAAGCCCATCAGAATGACGGCGGCGATGACCAGAATCAGGCGGGTCCAGAAATGTTTCTTCTGGTAGAAGCCCTGGATGATTTCTTTCATAGTATGAGTTCCTCCCTGTAAAATAATACAAAATGTATTTTCATGTTTTCCGGGCTGATCTGCAGAATTTATTTTCTGCTTTTTTGCCCTTTTTCCCAGAAAAATCTCCGCCGTTTTTTCGCCCGGCGGAGATTTGCCTGTTTCTGTTATTTTAGTATATTTTTTTCAAAATGTAAACAGTTTTCTTTTGCTTATGTTAACAAAATGATTAATAATAAAATGAATATAGTGAACGCAAAATAATAAAAAATAAGTTTTTCGAAAAGGAATGTTCACGTGAAGATTAACAAAGTGAACACTAACATTAAGATGTGTTTGCACCATGCGCTATGTTTCTGATTAGGACATACAGACAGGTACAGCAATCACGTGATTCGCATAAACGTATTATTCTGCTGGTGAGAAGACGGCAGGAAATCTTGAAAACAATGTATAATTATACAGCTTACGAAACGAGTGATACATTCTTTCCGAAAACCTCTCGGTAAAGCTGTTCCCGATCAACGGTGATCAGGGATTCAATCTGCTGCTGGAGCTGTTCGCTGTCAAAGAGCTGTACGAGATCCGGGTTGAACATACGGCCTGCGTTGCAGCGGAGATCGGCGAGCATGTCTGCAAAATTTTTGCCGGAGCTGTAGGCGCGTCCGACGGAATCGGTTGCCGCATCGAGACAGTCGGCGCAGGTGAGGATCTGATAGAGGATCGCGTTATCGTTGCCTTTATTTACGCTCCATGAAGTATTACTTCAAGCCGATTCGTGAGCTGCCGACAGGAAGGGGCTTTGCAGACTTTGTTTATCTTCCGAAACCGGAATTTCGCAGTGAGTACCCGGCACTTCTCGTAGAACTGAAATGGAATCATTCTGCCTATACAGCGTTGAACCAGATCAAAGAGAAAAAGTATATTGCATCACTGGAAACGTATATGGCGTAAATGAATAAAAAGGCAAGGCAGCATATCACAGGAAATCCTGAGGCATGCTGCCTTATTTTGCCAGGCATATCAATAATTGGTTCAAAAAGGATACGTTAGAATACCACTACCAGCAGCATCTTATACTGCTCTTTTCCATACACTGCATGCGGGTGTTTTGCCGGCATGACGATGGATTCACCTTCGTGGAGTTCGTATTTTACGCCGTCGATGGTGATTTCACCGGTTCCGTCGAGGCAGGTGACGAAGGCGTCGCCGCCGGACTCGTGGGTGCTGATTTCTTCGCCTTTGTCGAAGGCAAATAAGGTGATGCTGACGGATTCATTCTGTACCAGTGTCTTACTGACGATCTGGCCTTCCTGGTAGGAAACCTGATCTTTTAAGACCATAACCTGGGCTTTATCGATATTTTTCATGATGCTCATAGTTCATAAATCTCCGTGATAGAATGAGAACGTGTCTGAAAAAATTCCCAGGCACGTTCTAAAAATGTGTGATTAAGATGAGATGACTCATCGGTGTCGGGCGTGTATAGAAATGGAATCTGAGGTCCGTTTTTCTGACATGCCCAAATTCAAAGATATTTTTGTCTGAACATATACAGTATACGTGGAAAAATGAAAGAAAGCAAGGGCTTTCGATTATTTTCCGAAAAACAATTCCATATCGTTTTCAACGGTATCGATTCCGGCGATGCCGAAGTTTTCAACGAGAAGAGCTGCAACATTCGGGCTTAAAAATGCCGGGAGTGTCGGGCCGAGGTGGATGTTCTTGACACCGAGTGACAGCAGCGCCAGAAGAACAATGACGGCTTTCTGCTCATACCAGGAAATATTGTAGATGATCGGCAGATCGTTGATATCGTCGAGGCCGAAGACCTCCTTTAATTTCAGTGCAATCACGGCAAGAGAGTAGGAATCATTGCACTGGCCGGCATCGAGGACGCGCGGAATGCCGTTGATGTCGCCGAGGTTCAGCTTGTTGTATTTGTATTTCGCACAGCCTGCGGTCAGGATTACCGTGTCTTTCGGCAGTGCCTGCGCAAAATCAGAGTAATAGCTGCGGCTCTTTGCACGGCCGTCGCATCCAGCCATGACAACGAATTTTTTGATCGCGCCGGATTTCACGGCATCGACGATCTGGTCTGCCAGGGCAAGGACCTGTGCATGAGCGAAGCCTCCGACGATGGTTCCCTGCTCGAGTTCCGTCGGCGGTGCGCAGTGCTTTGCCTGTTCGATGAGCAAAGAGAAATCTTTTGTCTCACCGATGGCACCGTCGATGTGCGGGCAGCCCGGATAACGAACCGCTCCGGTTGTGTAAATACGGTTTTTGTAACTGTTCTTCGGCGGCACGATACAGTTCGTCGTCATCAGAATCGGGCCATTAAAAGATTCAAATTCTTCTTTTTGTTTCCACCAGGCGTTACCATAATTTCCCTTAAAATGTTCATATTTTTTGAACGCCGGATAGTAGTGCGCAGGCAGCATTTCGGAGTGCGTGTAAACATCGATGCCAGTGTTCGCGGTCTGCGCGAGCAGCATCTCGAGGTCGCGCAGATCGTGGCCGGAGACGAGAATACCCGGGCGGGTGCCGACACCGAGATCGACGGTGGTGATCTCCGGATTGCCGTAAGCGGAAGTGTTTGCCTCATCGAGCAGTGCCATTCCCTGCACGCCGTAGGAGCCGGTCTCGAGCGCGAGTGCGGTCAGTTCCTCTGCAGAGAGAGAATCGTCGAGCGTTGCGGCGAGAGCACGCTGCAGGAAGGCATCGATTTCCTCGTTTTCTTTTAAGAGAACATTGGCATGGCTGGTGTACGCGGCGAGTCCTTTCAGACCGTAGGTGATGAGCTCGCGTAAAGAGCGGATGTCCTCATTTTCCGTGGAAAGTACGCCGACGGTTACTGCTTTTGCGGCAAACTCATCGGTTGTGCCGTTCCAGAGGGCGGCTTCCGGCAGAGCGGAGCAGTCGGCAAGCTGAGCGAGAAGCGCTTTGGTCTCAAGCGTTGCCTCAATTCGTGCGCGGATCGTATCATCATCAAAGTTCACGTTTGTGATGGTCGTAAACAGGTTTTCGGTGATGAGATGATTGACGCTGGCATCGACGGTTTTTCCTTCGCGGCGGAGCTGTGTCGTCACGGCGGAAAGTCCTTTCGTCGTCCAGATCAGCAGATCCTGCAGCGCCGCTGTCTCCGGGCGCTTTCCACAGACACCGGATTTTGTACAGCCGGAGCAGCCGGCAGTTTCCTGACACTGGTAGCAAAACATGTTCTGTTCCATAAAATAGTTCCTCCTGTAGGGTATTTCCGAGGGGTTAAGCGCAGAGGGAAAAACAGATCTGCGCGGAGTTTCATAATTTACACGTACAGAATATCGGATATAACAGGAAAAGTATGTGGTTATAACCACGGAAAATACTTTTTGTGTATATTCGTTTATGAAAAATAAGCATTTGAAACGATGAAACGGTAAAAAATTTACGCTGCGGTACCGCCTAGAGAGACGGATGACGCAGCGTAAATTTGTTTTTATGAAATTCGAGGATTCCCTCTTTCTGCATTTTTCCGAGTTCTTTGGAGAGGGCGCTCCGGTCGAGGTTCAGGTAGTCGGCGAGGCCCTGGCGGTCGAAGGGGATCGTAAAGGTGTCGGCGCCGGTTTTGGCAGACTGCGCGGCGAGGTAGACCAGCACGCGCTCGCGGATCGTCTTTGGTGTAGTGCAGAAAATGCGTTTGGAGAGGGTAAGATTTTTCTGCATGGAGATGCGGAGCATGTTACTGCGAAGCTGGGACAGCCATGCATCATCACCATCGGCGGTCTGGTCGAGGTTTCGAAGATTGAAAAAGAGAACCGTCGAGGCTTCGGCTGCCGTGACATTCACCATCATCGGCTCCCGACAGAAGGCATACGTTTCGGCAAATACCTGGCCGGGGGTGATCTTGCTTAAGATACTGCGGTTGCCCCAGAGATCCGTATTCTCCACGAAAACGCTGCCGGACAGCACAATCCCCAGTTCGGACACGCGGTCACCCATGTGATAAATGGTCTGGTTTTTCTCAAACGAACACGTCCGCAGCCACCCGCTCGAAACAAGAGCCGTCCGCCCGGTTTCCGAGATGCCATGAAAGAGCGGGAGAGAAAACACCTCGGCCGGAAAAACAGCATCAGCCAATGATTTCATACTGCAGCATCTCGTATTTCAAAATACTGCCCTCCATAATTTCCGGCGGCAGCAGTGCGCGGGCAACCAGTTTCATTTCATTGTCCTCCGGTTCGATGTCATTGCGGCGTAAATGCGCGTAATCACCATCGATGGCGACTACTTCGTAGGTGCAGGATAACATAAGAAAACAACCTCCTTTTTCTTTACATGATACCTATTATACCGTGTGCAGAAACGGATGTCGATGGAATTTTTAATGTCGGAAACAAAAGTCTATGCTATACTTACAGCAGGGTATGACAGAAAAGAAAGGATGGAAGGTAGGATCCTGGGGGAAGAACTTGAACTGGAAGTCTGCTCGGTGCTGAGAAAAATCCGGGAAGATATGTAGCTCATTATCATCAGCGGCTATGCGGAATTTTCTTATATAATAGGAAAGTTCGACATCTGCTCAGAGAAATCCCTAAACATGTGGAGGATAAAAAAACTGATTTTCTAACAGAGCTTCTGCCATGGTCCAAGTCTTTACCAGAACATATCGGGAAGCTCAGACAGCAATAAGATTTCACCAGCTAACAGAGGATTTTTCTTTACACAATAACTCCATATAATTACCGGAATCAGACAAAGCCGAAAAAAGAAAGAAGATTAGGAACCGTAATAATTCTATTCAAATTTTCTTCCTGATTCACTTCACTTTGCATGTACGGTCACCTTACTTTCTTTTTTTTTAGACATAAACCAATAAAATATAACACAAAATGCTAAAGCAAACACAACACCAAAAACATTTTGAATCACTCTAAGACTAACCGCTCCTTGTAGTCCATAAGTCTCTGCTGCAATGGCTAAAGCACCAAATGTGTTAAATACTGCCTGCCAGCCATATTGTGCTGAAAATCCTACACCGATTCCACCAAGAATTCCTATATATGCATAGATTGACGAAGGAAGCAGAAAATATAATA
>NZ_CDRRUH010000071.1:0-14672 GCF_977045365.1 Fusicatenibacter sp. | reverse complement strand
GGTGCGTACGTTGCCGAGATCTTCCGTTCCGGAATCATGTCTGTGGATAAAGGACAGACGGAAGCGGGACGAAGCCTTGGTTTAAATTCGGCACAGACCATGCGTCTGATTATCATTCCGCAGGCGTTTAAAAATGTTCTTCCGGCGCTGATCAACGAGATGATCGTGCTGTTGAAAGAGACCGCCATCATCGGCTATATTGGAACCATCGATATTACAAAAGCAGCAACCCTGGTACAGAGCCGTACGTACGATGCGCTGGTTCCGCTTCTCTCCGCAGCGATCTTTTATCTGATTCTTGTTATGATTCTGACCTATTTCATGGGCAAACTGGAAAGGAGACTGCGTAAGAGTGACCACTAACGAAAAAGTATTAATTAAAGTTGAAAATCTGCAGAAGAGCTTCGAGGATAATAAAGTTTTAGACGGAATCAGCACAGAGATCCGTCAGGGAGAAGTTGTCGCTGTCATCGGTCCTTCCGGTTCCGGAAAATCGACGTTTCTGCGTTCCTTAAACCGTCTGGAAATTCCAACCGGCGGAAAAATTTATTTCGAGGGTGTTGACATCACAGCACCGGAAACCGACATTGACCATGTGCGTCAGAAGATCGGAATGGTATTCCAGCAGTTCAATCTGTTTCCGCACAAAACCGTTAAGGAAAATATCATGCTCGCTCCGGTGACGTTAAAACTGATGACACCGGAAGAAGCAGAGAAAAAAGCGATGGAGCTCCTGACCCGTGTCGGGCTGCCGGACAAAGCAGATGCCTATCCGGGAAGCCTTTCCGGCGGACAGAAGCAGCGAATCGCCATCGCACGCGCCCTTGCGATGAATCCGGATGTTATGCTGTTTGATGAACCGACTTCCGCACTCGATCCGGAGATGGTAGGAGAGGTTCTGGAAATCATGAAAGAGCTTGCCGAATCGGGCATGACCATGGTTGTTGTCACACATGAGATGGGCTTTGCCAGGGAGGTGGCAACCCGCGTCGTCTTTATCAACGAGGGAAATATTCAGGAGGAGAATACGCCGCAGGAATTCTTCGCAAATCCGCAGCACCCGCGCCTGAGAGAATTTTTATCGAAAGTATTATAAGAAAAAGAAATGAGAAAAACCGATGTTCTGTGAAAATAACACGCACAGAACATCGGTTTTTTGATGTTATAGAAAGAACTTATTTGGAAATCGGGCGGGTAGCTTCTTTCAGCCACTCTTTTTCGTCCCCTTCCAGATAAGGAGAAATCTTCTCATACACTTCTTTGTGGTAATTATTCAGCAGCTCGACATCTTTCTCTGTCATATACTGCGTATCGATACCGTCGAGGTCGATCGGAACCATGGTGACGAACTCAAAGCGCATGAACTGGCCATACATATTCTTTTCTGCTTTGCGGCAGAGCATCAGGTTCTCAGTACGGATACCGTGACTTCCTTCAATGTAGATACCAGGTTCGTCAGAGGTCAGCATACCTTCCTCGAGAACGGCATTTTCCATGCGCTCCGGAACCATTTTCCAGCGGAAACCGTTTGGACGCTCATGGACATTTAAGAGATAGCCGACACCGTGGCCGGTTCCGTGATTGAAGTCAAGACCTCTCTCCCAGAATGCCTGTCTTGCGAGGTAATCGAGGTTGATGCCAATGCATCCATGGAGAAATTTTGCATTTCCAAGACGCAGGGTTCCCATCGTGGTGATGGTGAAATGCTCTTTTTCTTCCTCGGTCAGCGGTCCGACAACGATCGTTCTCGTGATATCAGTTGTTCCTTCATAATACTGTCCGCCGGAATCTACCAGGTACATGCCTTTTGGCTGTAGAACGGAGAAATCTTCTTTCGTTGCCTGATAATGGCACATAGCGGCATTCGGGCCGTAAGCGGAGATTGTTCCGAAACTTGGCTCGATATAGCCTTCCTGCTCTTTTCGGAAGGATTCCAGTTTTTCCGCAACGGAAACTTCATCCATCGGGATTTTTCCGATATTCTTCTTTAACCAGTAAACGAAACGGGTCACAGCAACGCCGTCTTTGATGTGGGCTTTGCGGATATTTTCCATCTCAACTGGTGTTTTCACTGCCTTTAAGGAAGAAGCCGGGTTCATCACATTGACAATCGTGTTTTCGCCCATGACGCTCTGGCAGATCGTGTAGTTGACTTTGGCTTTCTCCAGAAGAATCGTTTTTCCTGTGATGCTGGCAGCGAAATCATAGACAGCATCGTATGGATGAATCGAAATACCAAGACCGGCAAGATACTGTTTCACTTCATCATTTAAAGTTGCTTCCTGAATAAACAGATGGCCTTCGGTTTCGGTCAGAATGAGGTAGGAGAGGACAACCGGATTGCACGGAATATCGTTTCCGCGGATATTCAGCATCCAGGCGATATCGTCGAGCGCGGTCAGGATATGCACTTCGGCACCGTTCTCTTTCATCTTTTCGCGGACTTTGGCAAGACGGTCAGCAGCGGACTCGCCAGTATATTTGGAATCAAGAATCCAGACTGGTTCTGCAGAAAGCGCCGGGCGGTCGGACCAGATTTCACCGATCAGGTCACTTCGATAGGAGAGAAAACGCTCCGGAAGTGTCTTTTCCAGTGTCTCACCGAGCATCTCATTGACAACGCGGCCGTCGAAGCCGATGGTCATGCCTTCTTTTGTATTTGCCTGCAGGTATTCCTCTACGGTCGGAACACCTTCCTGGCCCATTTTCATTAAAGTAACGCCGGTTCCGGCAAGCTCTTTGGCTGCCTGTACGAAGTAACGGCCATCGGTCCAGAGGCACGCTTCATCCTGGGTAATAACGGCGGTTCCGGCAGAACCGGTAAAGCCTGTGATATACGTTCTTGCTTTAAAGTAAGTTCCTACATATTCAGATTCATGGTAATCGGCGGTCGGAACCAGATAAGCGTCCACGCCGTAGGCTCTCATTTTTTCGCGGAGAGCAGCTAATCTTTCTGGTATCATAATTTTTTCCTCATCTTTCTTTTCGAAAAATACTGCCGGCATTTTTTTCAGGATGCCGACATTTTTATTCTATCACATTTTCCAGATCTGTCAAAGTGATGATTGAGAATTTGTCTCACTGTTTCCGAAATTTTCTAAAATCGTTTCGCATTTGGAGATTTTTCCTATTTTTCAAGAGCTTTTTTGTACCATTTTGGTTAAAAAAGCAGTAAGATAAAAATAAAGTGAAAAGCGTGGCGAAACTACGCGAAAAAGCAGAAACTATGAAGAAAGGGGGACATACTGTAATGCATACAATATGTCTGAAAGACAACTGGACATTAACTGTCCTCGGAAAAAATGTTTACGATATTCCGGAAACTCCAATTGAAACGAAGGTACCGTCTACCGTTTACGGCACCCTTCTGGAGAAAGGCCTGATCCCGGATCCGTTTTATCGTGACAATGAGCTCGATGCACTGAAATTGATGGAGAACGATTTCGCATACGAGACAACGATCGTGATCAGTGAGGAAGACAGAAAAGCGGACCGTCTGTTTTTACACTTCGACGGAATTGATACCATCGCAGATGTTTATCTGAACGGAGAGAAAATCGGCTCCGCAGACAACATGAACCGTGTCTGGGAGTATGATATTACCGATCTTGTTGCAGGTGATGCAGCCGATACCGTATATCAGGTAAAAGTGGTTCTGCATTCCCCGACAAAATTCATCGCAGAAGAAGAAGCAAAATGCCCGGTTGGAGCAGCATCCGATGCAATGCCGGGATTCCCGCATATTCGTAAAGCCGCCTGCATGTACGGCTGGGACTGGGGTCCGCGTCTTCCAGATGCAGGACTGTTCCGTGAGGCTTCTGTTCTCGCAGTAAAAACTGCCCGTCTGGCACAGGTATTTGTAGGACAGGAGCATCATGTAACTGGAAAAACTGTTCATGGAAATGTGGTTGACTCCGTCCGCCTGACCGCAGATGCTGAAATCGAGTGGATGCCGGGTGTAACCGACGGTAAAGTAAAGATCGTAATGACCGTTACTTCCCCGGATGGAAAAACCGTTCTGACCGCAGAAAGCGGCACAATGGATCCGCTGACCAATTCTGCACCGGCAAAGAATCTGACCGGACTTACCTGTGATCTTCGCAGCAACCATGTACAGGCTTCCCTTACCGTAGAAAATCCGGAGCTGTGGTGGCCGAACGGCTATGGTGCACAGGCACTGTATCAGGTAAAGGTAGAGCTCGTTGCAGACGATATCCTGGATACCTGGGAGAAGAAGATGGGTCTTCGTACCATCACCGTAAATACTGACGTGATGGAAGATGAAGTCTTTGATGAGCACATGACCGGCCAGTCACCGGATTACGATGACGGCGACAACATGATCATGACCAACGGTGAGAAAAAAATCATCATCACCGATAAACCTGCAAAGACCGTAAAGGGCCGTAACTTTGCGTATGAAATCAACGGACTGCAGATCTTTGCGATGGGCGCTGACTACATTCCGGAGGACAATATCTTAACCCGTCAGACGAGAGAGCGTACCGATCTGCTGCTGAAATCCGCACAGGAGGCAAACTTCAACTCCCTGCGTGTATGGGGCGGCGGATACTTCCTCGATGACTTTTTCTATGATGTCTGCGATGAGAGAGGACTCCTCATCTGGCATGACTTCATGTTTGCCTGCGCATCCTACGAGCTGACAGATGACTTCGAAGAGAATATCTCCGCAGAGATCCGTCAGAATATGCGCAGACTCCGTTCCCATGCAAGTATTGCTCTGTGGTGCGGAAACAACGAGATGGAAACCCAGTACGAAATGCTGGCATGGCAGAAATCTAAGAAACAGACGTATGATTACATCCATCTGTATGAGTACATCATTCCGAAAATCGTCAAAGAAGAGGATCCGGAGAAATTCTACTGGCCGTCATCCCCGTCTTCAGGCGGAAATTACGAAAACAGCAATGCAGAGAACGTCGGCGATACCCATTACTGGGGTGTATGGCACGGAAGCGAGCCGTTCACCGCTTATCGTTCCCACCATTACCGTTTCCTGTCCGAGTTCGGATTCCAGTCCTTCCCGGCACTGCAGACTGTAAAACGGTTTACTGAAGACGGCGACCGCAACATCTTCTCCCGTGTCATGGAAATGCACCAGAGAAATACGGCTGCCAACGGAAAGATCCTGAACTACATTTCACAGACATACCTGTATCCGAAGAACTTCGACGAGCTTCTGTACTGCTCACAGCTTCTTCAGGCCGATGCGATCCGTTACGGCGTTGAGCATTTCCGCCGCTTCCGCGGTACCTGCATGGGTGCTGTTGTATGGCAGCTGAACGATATCTGGCCGGTAGCATCCTGGGCAAGCGTGGACTACTATGGAAACTGGAAAGCCCTGCAGTACGCAGAGAAGAAGATGTTTGCACCGGTCCTGCTTTCCTGCGAGGAGCACGGAGAGATCGATCAGAAACCGTTTGTCAACACACTGCCGCATCCGATTGATGTCAGTGCAGACCTTCATGTTGCCAATGAGACCGGTGAGCCGATCGTCGGAACCGTAAAATGGTCCCTGTGCCGTCCGGATTCTTCCGTAGTCAAAGAGGGAGCCTTCGAGGTGAATGCACCGGCTTACGGCGGACAGTGGATGCCGCATCTTGATTTCAACGATCAGGATCCGCTGGAAGTTCATCTGACCTATGAGCTGGTTGTTGACGGAAACGTAGTATCTTCCGGATCAACTCTGTTCTGCGCACCGAAGCATTACCATTTTGCAGATCCGAAGCTTTCTGTATCAGTAGACGGCGATACCGTAACTGTAACCGCAGAGAACTTTGCAAAATCTGTCAGCGTAGAGACTGAGAACGGTGTGCTTCGTCTGGACGATAACTTTGTGGATATGGAAGCCGGAACAAAGACCTTCCGCATTCTGCCGACCGCAGACTTCACCGCAGAGGGAACCGGCGTATCGGGCGCATACCGCGTAAGAAGTGTTTATGAGACTGCAGAGAGATAAGGAAAAAGTTTAAAGAAATACATAAAAAAGAAAGAGCGTGCAGCAAATGCCTGTGCGCTCTTTCTCTGAAAAATTTCGAAAACAGATGATCGTTACCGTCCAAGCTGGAGTTTTCGTGCCTGCTTCGGCGTGACGCCTTTCAGTTTTTTGTAGCAGCGGATAAAGTAACTGCAGTCCGTATAACCGACCTCCCGCGCGATAAATGAGATGTCGTGGCTGGAAAACAAAAGCATATTTTCGGCTGCATTGATCCGGGTTGCTGTAATGTATTCCTTGCAGGTCATATTGTACCGGCGGTAGAAATTCATGGAAAAGGTGGAGTGCGACATATTGCACATCGCGGCCAGTTTTTCTACGGTCAGCTCCTCAAAGTAGTGGGAATCGATGTATTCGGAAATCAGGTCAAACCCGATTTCATAAGAAGGATGAACGCCGGGAGCCAGAAAGAAATCACCATTTTTCTGCCAGATCCGCGCAAACTTGGTGACGATTTTCCGAAGATCAGCAGTTAATACCATCGAATAACCGAATTCTTTATTCTGATATTCGGAAAGAATATCGGAAAAAAGCGGAAAAAGATTCATTTGAGCCGTCTGTTCCGGAGAAAAGATACAGGGACAGCGGTAGGCGTGAATCCCATGCAGCATGGCGCGCAGATCGATTTCATCCGTTTTGCAGGACGGCAGAAGATTGGGATCGAATTTGATCACATCGTACTGAACCGGAGAAGAACCTCTCGCAAGAGCGATGGAGTGGACGCATTTGGGCGGAAAAAGAATGACAGCGCCCTTCGTGCAGGTGGATATGACATTGTCAAGGGAAACTTCGATTTCGCCTTTGCGGACGTAGAGAAGTTCTACATAATAATGCCAGTGCGCCGGAATCGGCAGGAGGTCGCGGGTACTGTCAAAAAGAAAAGCCTCGTAGGGGGAAGCAATTGGATCGATGTATTCGTATAAGTTGTTCATGCCAGTGATGTTAAAAACCTTTCGTCTGAGTTACGTTCTATTATAACCGCATTTTGCAGTACTGACAAGACGACGGGAAACGATGAAGAGGAAATACTAAAAGAGAAAGGACAGGTTACAAAAAAATACCATGCAGAACACAACAAATGATATGACAAGAGGGAACAGCATGAAACTGATTTTTCAGTTTTTTCTGCCCATTCTGATCGGAAATCTGTTCCAGCAGCTTTACAGCTTCGTGGATTCCATGGTTGTCGGAAAAGGAATCGGAGATACGGCGCTTGCTGCGGTTGGAAATACGAGCTCCGTCCATTTTCTGATTATCGGCTTTGCCGTCGGACTGACCGGGGGTCTTGGCATCTGCATTTCGCATTCTTTTGGCGCAAAGGATACGAAAAAGCTGCGGAAAGAAATTGCCATGTCGGTTTATATCTGCCTTGCCATCGGAATTGTGATCACAACGTTCAGTCTGCTTCTGATGCGGCGGCTGTTCGTCTTTCTGCAGACGCCGGAAGATATGATGACGGATACGCTCGTCTATTTTGGAACGATTCTTGCGGGAAGTACGATTACGATTTTAAATAACTTTGTGATGACACTGTTGCGTTCTGTTGGAAACAGCAAGGTACCGCTTGTTTCCATGGTGATTTCCGCATTTGTCAATATTTTCCTGGACCTCCTGTTCGTTTTTCCGATGAAAATGGGGGTTTTCGGTGCAGCGTTTGCAACTGTGCTTGCACAGGCAGTTTCGGCATTGTACTGTTTCTGGCATATCCGCCGTGCACCGGAACTGATTCCACAGAAAAAGGACTGGAAAATAAACGGTTCTATCTTGTGGACGTTGACCGGAAAGGGGCTTCCTGTTGCTGTGATGAACTCGGTCACTGCCATCGGAGGTATGGTTCTTCAGGTATTTGTCAATCAGATGGGAACCGCGTATGTGGCAGCGTATGCGGCCTGCATGAAGGTCTGCGGTCTCTTTGAGCAGCCCGGAATCACAGTCGGACTGGCGCTTTTGACATTTACGGGACAGAACTATGGTGCAACAAAATACGGCCGAATCAAAAGCGGTGTATGCGCAGGCATTATCTTATCCATTCTTGTTAATCTGCCATTTGCCGCACTGGAAATTTTTGCCCCGAAATTTCTGGCTTCTCTGATGCTGAATGATCCGACGATCATTTCCTATACCTGTATCTTTCTTCCGATCACCGGAATCGCATTGTTTCCGCTTGGATGGCTCTTTGTATTTCGGAACGCCTGTCAGGGTATGGGAAAAACGGTATTGCCAATGATTTCCGGTGTCCTTGAGGTTGTGATGCGTGTTGGTGTTGTTCAGATTGCCGTTCCGCGCTTTGCATTCCGCGGTGTGGCATTTGCCGAAATTTCTGCCTGGATCGGTGCGGGTGTCATGCTGATGGTGACGTATCTGGTCTATCAGATGCGGTTGTCGAAAGGATTGTCAAAATAAATTCTCAAATCATAAAAATCCCGGATATCCGGCATTCCTGCGGTAAAAGCAGAAACCGGATATCCGGGATTCTTTTTAGTTAGGTTTGTTTTCCACCGGTGTTCCCATGTAATAGAAACCGCGGCACTCATCCAGATATACATTCTGCAGCGTGCCGATCAGGGAAGCATCACCTTTGAAATGAACGAGCGTATTGTTACTCATACGGCCGGTCACAAGGGACGGATCCTGTTCATTGATGCTCTCGACGAGAACTTCCTGAACTGTGTGGGTATGTCTTGCCGTTACCTCACGGGAGATTTCCTGTACTTCAGCAAGAAGACGGTCGAAACGGTCCTTCACAACATCGGCCGGAATCTGATCCTCCATAGCGGCAGCCGGTGTTCCTGTTCTTCTGGAATACTGGAAGGTAAAGGCGCTGTCGTAGCGGACCTTACGTACCACATCCATCGTTTCGAGGAAATCTTCCTCTGTCTCGCCAGGGAAACCGACGATGATATCGGTTGTCAGGGAGACATCCGGTACTTTCGCGCGGATGCGGTCAACAAGGTCAAGATACTGCTCTTTCGTGTAGCGACGGTTCATCAGCTTTAAGATGCGGCTGCTTCCGGACTGGAGCGGGAGATGAAGATGGAGGCAGACCTTTTCGCAGTCGCGCATCGCATCGATCAGCTCCTCAGAGAGATCCTTCGGGTGGGAGGTCATGAAACGGATGCGTTTCAGCCCTTCGATTTTATTAACCTCGCGCAGAAGCTGGGCAAACGTCATCGGCTCCTCGAGATTCTTTCCGTAAGAGTTGACGTTCTGACCGAGCAGCATGATCTCCACAACGCCGTCTGCAACGAGACGTTTGATCTCTGCAACGATTTCCGCCGGCTTCCGGCTGCGCTCGCGGCCGCGCACATACGGTACAATACAGTAGCTGCAGAAGTTGTTGCAGCCGAACATGATATTGACGCCGGATTTGAACGGATATTTCCGGTCAACCGGAAGATTTTCCACGATTTTGTCGGTATCTTTCCAGATATCGATCACCATGCGGTCCTCGGTCATACAGCGGACAAGGTATTCAGCGAAGCGGTAGATATTGTGGGTTCCGAAAATCAGGTTGACGAAATGATAGCTTTTTTTGAGCTTTTCGACAACGAGCGGCTCCTGCATCATGCATCCGCAAAGGGAGATGATCATGCCCGGATTTTTCTTTTTGTATTTGCCAAGCTGTCCGAGACGGCCGTAGACGCGGAGATTGGCGTTTTCACGGACGGTACAGGTATTGTAAACGACAAAGTCAGCATCCTCGGTCTCCACAATGTGGTAGCCGACGGTTTCCAGGATTCCCTCGAGCTTTTCAGAATCGCGGGCGTTCATCTGGCAGCCGAATGTTGTGATACAGGCAGTCAGGAATTCTTTGCCGTTCTTTTTCGCGCGTTCCGGGACGAGCTGTTGTTTTAAGAGCGCCATAAAGTAATACTGGCGCTGCGGTTCTGCTTCCGGGGCCGGGAGTGTGATATCAACGTCCATCAGGTCGATGCCGGAAACCTCTGCATCCGGAATCGTTCTAAGATCTATTTTCATAGTTGCTGTTCCTCTTTTCTGGGTAGTAAAAATCATGGCAGAATGCCGAGAAAAAAGACCCGTCGCATCGGATCTTATCTGTCTGTTATTTTATCGTATCTGTGGGAAAATAGCAAGGAAAAAAGGTGCTGCAATCGAAGCAGAACAGCAAACCGAAAATTTTACGGTTTTTCAAAATTATAACAAAATTTCAGAACCAATTCTTGACAAATGACAAAAATCGCGCTAAAATTACAGCTGTCGTGTAAGATAAATTCAGGGAAGAGAAAAAGTAAATGCGGAAAAAGCGTTTGCAGAGAGCTGTCGGAGAAGGTGCGAGACAGCAGCGTGTCCGGATTGAACATCATCTCGGAGAAGGGAAACCCAAAGAACTGTTTTTATTTTAAGATAAAGACAAGATTCCAGTAGGTTTTCACGGGAGTTTCCCGTTACAGAAACCGCGTATGCTTGTGCGTTGTATTCGTACTTGTTTCAAAGGAGAGACAAGGGTGGTTTGCGGAAAAAATATGGTCCGTCCCTGGTTATCGTGGGGCGGCTTTTTTTATGCAGAAACACCGGTAATACAACCTGGCAAGAAACAAATCCTGCTGCAAAACACGCGCAGACAGGAAAAGGGAGGAAACGTATGAAAGTGTACAAAAAAATCATGAACGGCGTGGCATTTGTCGAGAAATTGATTCTTGTGCTGTCCACGATCCTGATTGTTGTGCTTACGGTCGGAAATGTCCTGTCCCGTAAGATTCTGCATCAATCCTGGTCATTTACCGAGGAACTCGTCGTTGCGGTATTTGTCCTGATTACACTTCTCGCTGCAGCGCTCGCTGCCCGTGACGGAGAGCTGGTCAATCTTTCTTTACTGCCGGACCGTCTTTCCGAAAAAGCGAGAAGAATTCTGCTGGTGGTCAACACGGCTTTCAGTGTTGCATTTACCGCAGTCCTGTTTAAATACGGCATGGACAAGGTTCTGACCCAGTTAGCCAACGGAAAGAGAACCTTTGTGCTGAACTGGCCGGAATGGATTTTCTGGTCCTTCGTACCGATCGGAGCCGCCTGCATGACGCTCCACATGATCGAGTATCTGATTGATACCTTTGTAAAAGCGAAAGAGGAGGGAGAAGAAAAATGATCAGTGCAATTCTTTTTATTTCATTCTTTATTTTCCTGATCCTTGGTATTCCGATCGGCATCTGCCTCGGTTTATCCTCGATCTGCGCAATTTTGTATTCCGGCACATCTCTGACGATCGTTGCCACCAACATGTATTCCGGCATCAGTAAATTCCTGCTGCTTGCTATTCCGTTCTTTGTCCTGTCCGGAAACATCATGGCAAAAGCTGGTATCTCCAAGCGGCTGATCCGTTTCGTTGATACGTGTGTCGGCCACAAAAAGGGCGGTATCGCCATCGTGTGCGTTATCGTTGCCTGCTTCTTCGGCGCCATTTCCGGTTCCGGTCCAGCTACCGTTGCAGCTCTTGGTATGGTTCTGATTCCTGCCATGATCGAGCGCGGCGGCTTCTCCGCACCGTTTGCCACAGCGCTGATGGCGACATCGAGTTCGATCGCAATCGTCATTCCGCCGAGTATCGCATTCGTTGTTTACGCATCCATCACCGGCGTATCCATTGCAGATATGTTCACCGCAGGTATCGTTCCTGGTATCCTGATGGGTGTTGCTCTTGTAATCGTTGTTCTTCTTGAGGCAAAGAAACACAACATTCAGCCGACGCAGAAGAAGGCAACGGCAAAAGAGAGATGGGATGCCTTCAAAGATGCATTCTGGGGATTCCTGATGCCGGTTATCATCCTTGGCGGTATCTACGGAAGTATTTTCACTCCGACCGAGGCAGCAGCCGTTTCTGTTGTGTACGGTCTGTTCGTCGGAATCTTTATCTACAAAGAAATCAAAATCAAAGACCTGTGGGATCTGATGGTAGACTCCGCGAAGACCACCGGCGGCATCATGCTGATCGTAGCAAGTGCTTCCCTGTTCTCGTTTGTCTGCACCAAATTCGGTATCGCGCAGGCAGCTTCCGATCTGCTCGGAAGTGTTGCACATAATCAGTTTACATTCCTGCTGATCGTCAACATCATTTTCCTGATCGCAGGATGCTTTATCGATGCAAACTCTGCCATGTACATCTTCATTCCGATCATGCTTCCGGTCTGCAAGGCACTTGGCTATGATGTCGTTGCATTCGGTATTGTGGCAACGGTCAACCTGGCCATCGGACAGGTAACTCCGCCGGTCGGTGTCAACCTGTTTGTTGCTATTTCTGTCAAACTGAAAAAAGGAATGGAAGTTACGATCCAGCAGATCTCAAAGGCCGTTATGCCGATGATCGCTGCATCCGTTGCTGTACTTCTGCTGATCACCTACGTTCCGCAGATTTCCACGTTCCTTCCAAAAGCACTTGCTGGAAAAGACGGTTCCTACAGCGGTACGGTAGCTGCCGCCACGAATTCCGATGCGTCCGGAGATGACAGCCAGACCAGTACCAGCGGGGATAATGGAAACAGCGAAGATTACAATGATATCGCAGATTACAGCGATCTTGACTGGCCGGATCAGACATGGAACTTCACCTGCTCGACCACCGAAACCAGTACCTGGGCAGAGGGCGGACGCAAGTTCGGCGAGCTCATGGAAAAAGCAACCGGCGGAAAGATCAAAGTCAACGTTTACGCCGCAGACCAGCTGACCAACGGAAATCAGTCCGAGGGTATCCAGGCGCTGATGAACGGAGATCCGGTACAGATTTCCATGCACAGCAACCTGATCTACTCTGCCTTTGACCCGAGATTCAACGTTGTTTCCCTTCCGTTCCTGTTCGACTCTGTAGAGGATGCGGATGCAAAACTCGACGGCGAGGCCGGTGAGAAATTAAAAGAGATCCTTTCCGAGTATAACCTGCACTGCATGGGAATCGCGGAGAATGGTTTCCGTCAGCTGACGAACAGCAAGCAGGAAGTAACATCTGTCGATGACATGAAGAACCTGAAAATCCGTGTGGCAGGAAGCAACCTTTTAATGGAATGCTACAAACGCTGGGGTGCTGACGCGACCAATATGAACTGGTCCGAGACATACACCGCGCTGCAGCAGAAGACCGTTGAGGGACAGGAGAATCCGCTTCCGGCAATCGACGCAGCAAGTGTACAGGAAGTACAGCCGTACTGCTCGATGTGGAATGCAATTTACGACTGCCTGTTCTTCTGCATCAACGGAGATATTTACAATTCTCTGACACCGGAACAGCAGAAGGTTGTCGATGAGGCAGGCCAGAAGGCTGTGGATTATGAGCGTGCGATCAACCGCGCCGGTGACGATGAGATCATGGACCGCTGGCAGAATGAGAACGGTGTCAAGATCACCAAATATGAGGATATGGATATTGATTCTTTCAAACAGGCAGTTGACGGTGTGGATGAATGGTATCAGAAAGAACTGGAGAGCCAGGGCTACGATGATGCCAAAGATCTGATCGAGACCTTTACAAAAAAGGATACTTCTTCAGCCAATGCATCGAAATATGATGTAGAAGACAGAAGCGACCTTGACTGGCCGGAGCAGACATGGAATTTTACCTGCTCCACCACTGAGACCAGTACCTGGGCTGAGGGCGGACGCAAGTTCGGCGAACTCATGGAAAAAGCAACCGGCGGAAAAATCAAAGTCAATGTCTATGCGGCAGACCAGCTGACCAACGGAAACCAGTCTGAGGGTATCCAGGCGCTGATCGACGGCGACCCGGTACAGATCTCGATGCACAGCAACCTGATCTACTCTGCATTTGACCCGAGATTCAACGTGGTATCTCTTCCGTTCCTGTTTGACTCCGTAGAAGATGCGGATGCAAAACTCGACGGCGAGGCTGGTGAAAAATTAAAAGAGATCCTCGACGAGTACGGCCTGCACTGCATGGGAATCGCGGAGAACGGTTTCCGTCAGCTGACGAACAGCAAGCAGGAAGTGAAATCTGTCGATGATATCAAGAATCTGAAAATCCGTGTGGCAGGAAGCAACCTGCTGATGGAATGCTATAAACGCTGGGGCGCTGATGCGACCAACATGAACTGGTCCGAGACATATACTGCATTGCAGCAGAAGACCGTTGAGGGACAGGAGAATCCGCTTCCGGCAATCGATGCTGCCAGTGTACAGGAAGTACAGCCGTACTGCTCCATGTGGAATGCGATCTACGACTGCCTGTTCTTCTGCATCAACGGCGATATCTACGACAGCATGACACCGGAGCAGCAGGAAGTGATTGATGAGTGCGGCCGCCTCGCAACCGAGTACGAGCGCGAGATCAACCGCGCCGGCGACGACGAAATCATGGACCGCTGGCAGAACGAGAACGGCGTAACCATTACAAACTACGACGATATGGACATTGATTCCTTCAAAGAAGCAGTGGACGGCGTAGACGAGTGGTACCAGAACGAACTCGAAAGCCAGGGTTATGAGGACGCGAAAGATTTGATTGATACCTTTATAAAATAAGAATAAGCAAAGTGGAAAATCCATCCGTATGGCGGGTGGATTTTTCCGTTTGTGTGCCGAGCATGGCACTAATCTTGCTGGTGCAAGTCCAGTCACGGGTATTTACCGCCAAGTGTAGCGAACCACAAGTTGGTATCAGTAACGGTATGGATGGAGGAAGTGGTGTAGCAAAGTT
>NZ_CDRRUH010000070.1:0-15659 GCF_977045365.1 Fusicatenibacter sp. | reverse complement strand
GAAGTATTACAGGAATGCAGAGGAAAAATTAGCGAGGGAGCAGCGCAGACTTTCCAAAATGCAGAAAGGTTCGAACAACCGCAGCAGGCAGAGAATCAAGGTGGCAAAACTCCACGAAAAGGTTTCCAGTCAACGAAAGGATTTTCTGCATAAGCTGTCGAGGCAGATAGCAAATACTTATGATTGTGTATGTATAGAATCCTTAGATATGAAAGCAATGTCACAGATGCTGAACTTTGGAAAATCTGTTTCAGATAACGGGTGGGGAATGTTCACAGAGTTCTTGAAATACAAACTTGAGGAACAGGGGAAAAAGCTTGTGAAGGTGGACAAATTTTTCGCCAGCAGTCAGATTTGTTCCGTTTGTGGTTACAGGAACGCAGAGACAAAAAATCTTGCGGTCAGAGAGTGGGATTGTCCGCAGTGCAGAACCCATCACGACAGAGATGTAAATGCGGCTGTCAATATCAGAAATGAGGGAATGCGGCTGGTAGTGGCATGACCGTAATGTAATATAATAAAACCGTGGGACACACGGGGATAGCTCGTTTATGCTTAGCACATTGGTGCTATCGAACGAGAACCAAACCTACCGAGGTTAGGGAAGCCCCCACCTCTACAGGTGGGGAGGATGTCACGTTTTTTATGCGAAATCCTGTGTCTGGACTGGAAAAACAGAGGCATTTATGGTAGTATAGAACAGAATAGAAGTAAAAACGGGCGGCATTGCGAAAAAAGATGCCTTCCCCTGAAAATATGGAGGAAAAAAGATGGAACAGTACAAGCAGGAATTTATCGAGTTTATGGTCGAGAGCCAGGTATTAAAATTTGGAGAGTTCACCCTGAAAAGCGGAAGAAAATCCCCGTTCTTCATGAATGCGGGCGCTTACGTAACCGGAAGCCAGTTAAAACGTCTCGGCGAGTATTATGCAAAAGCAATCCATGACAATTATGGACTGGATTTCGACGTTCTGTTTGGACCGGCCTACAAAGGAATCCCGCTCAGCGTGGTAACTGCCATTGCAATTCATGATCTCTACGGTGTGGAAGTACGTTACTGCTCCAACCGGAAAGAAGCAAAAGACCACGGCGGAGATGCAGGACTGCTGCTTGGAAGCAAAATTAAAGACGGTGACCGCGTTGTCATCATCGAGGATGTTACCACATCCGGAAAATCCATCGAGGAGACCTTCCCGATCATCCAGGCACAGGGCAATGTGGAGATCAAAGGACTGATGGTATCCTTAAACCGCATGGAGCGCGGAAAAGGCGACAAGAGCGCACTTGAGGAAATCCAGGAAACCTACGGCTTCCCGGCAAATGCCATTGTAACCATGGAGGATGTCATCACCTATCTGTACAACCGTCCATGCCAGGGCAAAATCCAGATCGATGACAAGATGAAGGCTGCCATTGATGCTTATTATGAGGAGTACGGTGTCAAATAAGACGTGGTACACTTGAAAAAAGGAGTTTTGCACGATGAATGAAAAAATCTATAAAACCATGGGACGTGTCGGCGGCGGAAATATCGCCATGGGCGCAGTGCTGGTTGTGGTAGGGGTAGCAACCGGTGTCCTGATGATCGTAAGCGGAGCAGGTCTGCTGAAACGACGCGGGGAAATTATGTTTTAAGAAAAATGCCGGAATATTTTGGAAGCGCATGCGCCGAAGAGGTATTCCGGCGTTTCTGATACCACGCAGAAAGGGGAAACGAAGATGAAGCAGGAGACGAAAGCCAGAATCCGCGTTGTGGGACGGATTTTATTTCTGGTGTATCTTCTTGCGCTCGTTTATTTTCTGTTTTTTGCAGAAGAATACGGGAGAAGAAACTTTTTTGAACTGGATTACCGTTACAATCTGGTGCCGTTTCAGGAAATCAGACGGTTCTGGATTTACCGCGAACAGGTGGGATTCCTTGCCGCATTTTTAAATCTGGCGGGCAATGTGATCGGTTTTCTGCCGTTCGGCTTTATCGTTCCGGTGATGCACAAAAAAATGGAGAGCTTCTGGAAAGTATCGCTTCTTGGTTTTCTGTTCAGTCTCTGTGTGGAAACGATCCAGCTCATCACGAAGGTGGGCTGCTTTGATGTAGATGATCTGATCCTGAATACGCTTGGAGCCATGATCGGCTGCGGCGCATTCCTGATCTGCAATAAATTCAGGAGATGGAAATATGGCGAGGAAGAAGTATAATTACAATTTTGTCCGGAAGCCGTCGGAAGGCGGAAAGGAAGCCCTCTATATGGCAGGTGCTTCGGTCTTTCTGTTTCTGCTGGCTTCGGTCGTATCGTTTGCATTCCACGGAAACGGAGGCATTTTTCTCGGAGCAGCGGGACTGTTCTCATTCCTTTTGTCGGGATACGGCTTCTATGTGGGAATGAAGAGCTTTAAAGAAGAACAGGTCAGCCACAGAATGTCGGTTCTCGGCTCGATTACGAGCGGCGGCATGCTGGTCGCATGGCTGGCACTGTTTCTGGTTGGTGTAAGATAAAGAAGAGGGAAAAAGATGGATCACGAACGTTTTAAAAAACAGCTGAATTTTATTCTGGAGATTGATAAAGAAAAGCAGATCCTGCGCCAGACGCACATCCGCGGCTATTCCCGCCAGGAGGACGACGCGGAGCATGCATGGCACATGGCGGTGATGGCATTTCTGCTGCAGGAATATTCGAATGAAAAAATCGACATCGGCAGAACGATGCTCATGCTGCTGATCCACGATCTTGTGGAGATTGATGCGGGCGACACGTATGCGTACGACGCGGAGGCAAATAAAACAAAAGACGAAAGAGAACATAAAGCGGCCGAGCGCATCTACGGCCTGCTGCCGGAGGATCAGGGAAAAATGCTGATGGATCTCTGGCTTGAATTCGAGGCGTATGAGACACCGGAAGCGCGCTTTGCCCATGTGATGGATAATTTCCAGCCGCTGCTTTTAAATCATGAGAATGATGGAAAAGACTGGGCCCGCCACAATGTGCGGATTTCCCAGCCATTGAAACGAAACGAGAAGACGGCAACCGGATCCGAGGAGATCTGGAGTTATATGGAAGAGATTCTCGAGCAGAGCATCCGGGACGGAAAGATCATCGATGACCGGGAAGAAAAACAGGAATAAGTAAGAAAAATGAGGGGCAGATCTGCCCCTCGTAAAAGTTAGAGAGAGCATAGAAAGGAATTTTTTGCATGGATGAATTATTAAACGAGCGGTATGCGCTTGCAATCGAGCGGATCCGCCAGATTCCGGCGGAAAAAAGCGTTCCGCAGCCGTACCGCGATTTTTTTGCACAGATGGCACAGTACCTCTGCAAAATGGATCAGATCCGGACGAGAATCGCTGAAGGATATCTGAAAACAGCGCCGGAGGCAGAACTTGCCATGCTGAACCGTGAACCGTACGAAGATGTGATCGGGGAGCGGTATGAGACCTCCTACGGAAACCCGGCGTTTGCCGTGCGGGCGCTTGGCGAAACGCATGGAAGAAGTCTCTGCTGCCTGTACCGGGAGCTGGGAAATGCTGTTGTGTGGGTTTATGAGGAACGCCTGCTGGAGCTGACTGCGGCGATGGAGCTGTATCTTGAACTGTATGCGATGTTCGAGGAAGAGACGCTGCCGTCCGCGCAGTATGTAAAAGAGAGCATTTACTGGTATGTGAGCGATTACGCCGAGGAGCGCCAGGAATACCAGGTGCGCGAAATCGTCGACCCGTCGCTGCACTTTGTGAAGGATATTGTGATGGAATCTGATCTGACGGATCTGCGGTATCTGTACCAGTACGGCGAATATATCACCGAAAATGAGAAGGGTACAGCACGCTTTTTAAATACGTTCAGCCAGGAAGAAATCGACGCAATGGCACGCACCTACACAGAAGGCTTCCGCAAGTGCTTTCTCGTGGCGCGAAAAGATCTGTCGAAAAAGAAGACAGTCAGCATCCGCTTCCACATCGGTTTTGAGCGCATGATCCGTGCGGCAATCTTACAGTTCCGCGAGATGGGACTCGAGCCGGTGATTTCCCGCGGTGCGCGGAGAACGTGGGTTGCCGGTGCGTCTGCGAATAAGCAGTATGACTACGATCACCGGAACGATGAGGCGCTGTATCTCAACGAGGATCTCGTGAAGAGACGGCTCCGCGCGATGCAGGTGAAATACGACGAGTACAAAGAACTGGCGGACGGCTATGCCGGCCCTGCCGTGGTGGAAACCTTCGGCGAAGTTCCGTTTGAGCCAGTAAATAAAAAACAGGCACTGCACTTAAATGAGCGCCAGCAAAAGCTCCGTGTCGGATTCCAGAACGAGGCGGGCCAGATTGTAAACCGCTATATCAAGGATGACGAGTACGGCTACACGATCATCGCCTACCCGATGCCGGAAATCGACCCGCGCTATGAAGAAATTTTCCGCGAGATCGTAAAGATCAACACGCTCGATTACGAAAAATACCAGCGCATCCAGCAGTATCTGATCGATGCGCTCGACGAGGGTGTTTCCGTGCATGTGCTTGGAAAAGGAGAGAACCGGACCGATCTGCGCGTGATGCTGCATCATCTGAACGATCCTGCGAAAGAGACGAATTTCGAGAACTGCGTTGCTGACTGCAATATCCCGGTCGGAGAAGTCTTTACTTCCCCGCTTCTTACCGGTACGACAGGCGTGCTTCATGTGACGGGAGTCTACCTGAACGAGCTGTATTACCGCGATCTCTGCCTGACGCTGACCGACGGCATGATCACCGCGTATGACTGCGCAAACTTCGAAAAAGAAGAGGACAATCGTACTTATATAGAAGAAAACCTGCTGTATCACCACAGGACACTGCCGATCGGCGAGTTTGCCATCGGAACGAACACGACGGCGTATGTGATGGCGGAGCAGTACGGCATCGCCGGAAAGCTGCCGATCCTGATCGCGGAGAAGATGGGCCCGCATTTTGCGATGGGCGACACCTGCTACGCGTGGGCGGAGGACAGCCCGATGTACAATCCGGACGGAAAAGAAGTGATCGCACGCGAGAACGAGGTTTCGGCAAAACGGAAAGAAGATCCGTCGAAAGCATACTTCGGATGCCACACCGACATCACGATTCCGTACCGCGAACTGCAGTCGGTTGCGGTCGAAAAAGCAGACGGAACGGCGATCCCTCTCATTGAGGACGGACGCTTCGTCCTGCCGGGAACGGAAGAATTAAATGAACCTTTTGGCTGATTATGGGTTGACATTTCAGCGCCTGCTTAGTATATTATAAGCAGAACTGAATGATTAAAACATAAAAATAAGTATAACTAATGAATAACGCTTAGAACAGTTAATCAGAAAAGGAGAACAACATGGCTAAAGTAGGAATTGTGATGGGCAGCGACTCTGATATGCCGGTAATGAGCAAGGCAGCCGACATGCTGGAAAAATTTGGAATTGAGTACGAGATGAAAATCATCTCCGCACACCGCGAGCCGGATGTATTTTTCGAATATGCAAAAACCGCAGAGGAGAAAGGCTTCAAGGTTATCATTGCAGGCGCAGGCATGGCAGCTCATCTGCCGGGTATGTGCGCAGCTATTTTCCCAATGCCGGTCATCGGAATTCCGATGCATACCACATCGCTTGGAGGCCGTGATTCCCTGTACTCCATCGTACAGATGCCGAGCGGCATTCCGGTAGCAACCGTTGCCATCAACGGCGGTGCCAATGCCGGAATCCTGGCAGCAAAGATTCTTGCAACTTCCGATCCGGAACTGCTTGCAAAACTGAAAGCATATACACAGGAAATGAAAGAGCAGGTTGAGGCAAAAGACGCAAAACTGCAGGAAACAGGATACCGTAACTACAGTAAATAAAAACAAAGGACAAGGGAGGTTCACCATGGATTACAAGAACGCAGGAGTAGATATTGAAGCTGGATACAAATCAGTAGAATTAATGAAAGAGCACGTAAAGAAAACTATGCGCCCGGAGGTATTAGGCGGCCTTGGCGGTTTTTCCGGCGCTTTTTCCCTGGCAAAAATCAAAGAAATGGAAGAGCCGGTGCTGCTTTCCGGTACAGACGGATGCGGAACCAAGGTGAAGCTCGCCATGATTCTTGATAAACACGACACCATCGGTATTGATGCCGTTGCCATGTGTGTGAACGATATCGCATGTGCCGGCGGAGAACCGCTGTTCTTCCTCGACTACATCGCATGCGGAAAGAACTATCCGGAGAAGATCGCTTCGATCGTAAAAGGCGTTGCAGAAGGCTGTCTGCAGTCCGATGCGGCACTGATCGGCGGTGAGACCGCAGAGCATCCGGGCCTGATGCCGGAGGATGAGTACGATCTGGCAGGTTTTGCTGTCGGCGTATGTGACAAGAAAGACATGATTACCGGTGAAAATCTGGCAGCCGGAGACGTACTGATCGGCATGGCTTCCACCGGCGTTCACAGCAACGGATTTTCTCTTGTCCGCAAAGTTTTCGATATGACAAAAGATTCTTTAAATACATACTATGATGAGCTCGGCGCAACCCTCGGTGAGACTCTGCTTGCACCGACCCGTATCTACGTAAAAGCACTCCGCGCCATTAAAGATGCCGGTGTAACCGTAAAAGCATGCAGCCACATCACCGGAGGCGGCTTCTACGAGAACATTCCGCGTATGCTCAAAGACAACACCGTAGCCGTTGTACAGAAAGACAGCTACACCGTACCGCCGATCTTTGATCTGATGGCAAAGAAAGGCAATATCGACGAGCAGATGATGTACAACACCTTCAACATGGGTATCGGTATGGTACTGGCTGTTGATCCGGAAGATGTAGACGCAGCGATGAAAGCCATCCGTTCCACAGGAGATACGCCATATGTGATCGGCCACATTGAAAACGGAGAAAAAGGAGTACAGTTATGCTAAGATTAGCAGTTCTCGTCTCCGGCGGCGGCACGAACCTGCAGGCGATTCTGGATGCGATTGACGAGGAAACCATCACAAACGCGGAGGTTTCTGTTGTCATCAGCAACAATGCAGGAGCGTATGCGCTGGAGCGTGCGAAAAAGAAGGGGATTGATGCGGTATGCCTTTCCCCGAAGACCTTTGCATCGAGAGAAGCATTCAACGAGGCACTGCTGGCGAAACTGCAGTCGTACAACGTCGATCTCGTTGTGCTCGCAGGATGCCTGGTTGTGATCCCGCAGAGCATTGTGGATGCTTATCCGAATAAGATCATCAACATTCATCCGTCCCTCATTCCGTCGTTCTGCGGAACGGGCTATTACGGACTGAAAGTGCACGAGGGCGTATTATCCCGCGGCGTCAAAGTGACGGGAGCGACGGTTCATTTTGTGGACGGCGGAACAGACACCGGCCCGATTATTCTGCAGAAGGCAGTCGAAGTGCACGAGGGCGATACACCGAAGGCACTGCAGCAGCGCGTCATGGAAGAGGCCGAGTGGGTCATCATGCCGCGTGCGATTGATCTGATTGCAAACGGAAAAGTAACGGTAGAAGACGGACACGTAAAGATAAAGGAGTAAGAGCGATGAAAGTACTGATTGTAGGAAGCGGCGGAAGAGAGCATGCGATTGCCTGGAAGGTGGCACAGAGCCCGAAGGTAGACAAGATTTACTGCGCTCCTGGAAACGCAGGAATTGCGGAGTACGCAGAGTGTGTCGATATTGCAGCGATGGAGTTTGACAAGCTCGTTGCTTTTGCGAAAGAAAAAGAGATTGACCTGACCGTCATCGGCATGGATGATCCGCTGGTCGGCGGTGTTGTCGATGTGTTTGAGGCAGAGGGACTGCGCGTATTCGGACCAAGAAAGAATGCGGCAATCCTGGAAGGATCGAAAGCGTTCTCCAAAGACCTGATGAAAAAATACCATATCCCGACGGCGGCATACGAGACATTCTCCGATCCGGAAGCGGCAGAGAAATATCTCGAGACCGCAAAATTCCCGATCGTGCTGAAAGCCGACGGTCTGGCTCTTGGAAAAGGCGTTCTGATCTGCAATACCTTAGAGGAAGCAAAAGAGGGCGTCAAGACGATCATGCTCGACAAGAAATTCGGCAGTGCCGGAAACGAGATGGTCATCGAGGAGTTTATGACGGGACGTGAGGTTTCCGTTCTCTCCTTTGTGGATGGAAAGACGATCAAGACGATGAGTTCCGCACAGGACCACAAGAGAGCAGGAGACGGCGACACCGGCCTGAACACCGGCGGTATGGGCAACTTCTCCCCGAGCCCGTTCTATACCGAAGAAGTGGATAAGTTCTGTAAGAAATATATCTATCAGCCGACCGTAGATGCGATGGCAGCCGAGGGAAGACCGTTTAAGGGAGTTATCTTCTTCGGACTGATGCTGACACCGGACGGACCGAAGGTGCTCGAGTACAATGCCCGCTTCGGCGATCCGGAGGCACAGGTTGTGCTTCCTCGTATGAAGACAGACATCATTGATGTATTTGAAGCCTGCATCGACGGAACTCTCGACCAGATCGACCTGCAGTTTGCAGATAATGCGTGTGTCTGCGTCGTACTGGCTTCGAACGGTTACCCGGTTTCCTACGAGAAAGGATTCCCGATCCGCGGACTCGAGACATTCAAAGAGCATGAGGGCTATTACTGCTTCCATGCAGGAACGAAGTTCAAAGACGGCGGGATCGTGACAAACGGAGGCCGTGTCCTCGGCGTGACAGCCATTGGCGATACCTTGAAAGAGGCGCGCGCGAATGCATACAAGGCTGTTGAATGGGTCGACTTTGATAATAAATATTACCGCCATGATATTGGAAAAGCGATTGACGAAGCGTAACGTGAATTTTAATTTTGAGTAAAATGGAGCCGCCGGGATTCCTGCAAAAGGAGATCCGGCGGCTTCGTTTTGCTTGAAAAATGGAATAATGTACCGCCGTTCCGGATACAATAGTAAGGAGATCCTTTGCTTTTTAGCAGAATCAGAACAGGAAAGGCGGTTGGAAAATATGGGAATCGTTTGTCTGGCGGGGATTTTTGCCGTATTTCTTCTACTTGCATGGACGCTCTGCCGGGCGGCAGGATGGGAGAAAGAACGGGAAGATCTGGAACAGGAGCAGTACCTGAGAGAGTGGAGGGAGAAAAAGTTAAAAAAAACGAAAAAATTTGAAAATTAGTGTTGACATTTGGCGGGTGGAATGCTATACTAACGAAGTCGGTTGGTGATACAGCTAAAAAGCCAACAGACAAAACACCGATGTGGGGTCTTAGCTCAGCTGGGAGAGCATCTGCCTTACAAGCAGAGGGTCATAGGTTCGAGCCCTATAGGCCCCATGTTTTATGAAAAACGGTGTTGAAAATGAATATGGCGAGATAGCTCAGTTGGCTAGAGCACGCGGTTCATACCCGCGGTGTCGAGGGTTCGAATCCCCCTCTCGCTATTTGTGAAACCCTTGAGAAATCAAGGGTTCTTTTGGTTTTACGGACAGTATGATGATATGGCTGTCATGTCAAAATCGTGTCTTGAAATCCACAGAGATTTGTGAGAAAATGAGACTACCTAAGAGCTTGTTTTGGGCTCTGAAAGTAAATAAAACAGTAATGGATAGAAGAAAGATAAGGAAAAAACAATGATAGAGTTTAATAAACCACCTTTTATTGGAACAGAACTGGAATACATCCGCCAGGCGGCAGAGGAAAACAACAAGCTGTGCGGCGACGGTCCTTTTACGAAGAAATGTTCTGCCTGGATGCAGGACAATTTCAACGTAAAACATGCGATGCTTACGACATCCTGCACCCATGCACTGGAAATGGCAGCTTACCTGTCTGAGATTCAGCCGGGCGATGAAGTGATCATGCCGTCCTACACGTTTGTTTCCACTGCAGATGCCTTCGTTCTGCGCGGAGCAAAAATCGTCTACGTGGATATCCGTCCGGATACGATGAACATCGACGAGACCAAGATTGAGGATGCCATCACCGAAAAGACAAAAGCGATTGTTCCGGTTCACTATGCGGGCGTTGCCTGTGAAATGGACACCATCATGGATATTGCAAAACGCCATAACCTGAAGGTTGTAGAGGATGCGGCACAGGGTGTGAGCGCGTACTACAAGGGAAAAGCCCTTGGAACGATCGGCGATTTTGGCTGCTACAGCTTCCATGAGACGAAAAACTATACGATGGGAGAGGGCGGCGCGCTGCTGTTCCAGGATGAAAATTATCTGGAAAAAGCAGAGATCCTTCGTGAAAAGGGAACGAACCGCAGCAAGTTTTTCCGCGGACAGATCGACAAATATACCTGGATCGACTACGGTTCCTCCTATCTGCCGAGCGATATGAATGCGGCTTACCTGCTTGCAGAGCTCGAGGAGCATGAGAAAATCGACAGAAAGCGGATGGCCATCTACAACTATTACCATGAGCAGCTCCGCCCGCTGGCAGAAGCAGGAAAGATCGAGCAGCCGGTGGTACCGGAAGGCTGTGTACATAATGCGCATATGTATTTCATCAAAGCGAGAAATCTGGAAGTGCGTACGCGCCTGATCAAATATATGAAAGAGCGCGGCGTCATGTGCGTGTTCCACTACGTTCCGCTGCATACCTCCCCGGCCGGACAGAAGTTCGGTGTGTTCCATGGAGAGGACAAGTATACGACAAAAGAAAGCGAGCGCCTGATGCGTCTGCCGATGTTCTACAGTCTGTCCGAGCAGGATATGGCGTATGTTGTCGAGTGCCTGATGGATTTCAAAGAGTGGTAAAATTTCATGTATGAGAAATTTCTGAACTACTTTACCGATTACATTTTTGTAAAAGACGAACCGCAGAAAGCCGATGTGATTTTCGTACCGGGAAACGGCTATCCGCAGATGGCGGTGCATGCGGCAAAACTCTGGAAAGAAGGATTTGCGCCGGTTGTGCTTCCGTCGGGAAGATACAGTACTGTGAGCGGGCATTTCGCCGGTGTACAGGATCTTGCGGAGCAGTACAGCGGGAACTATGAAACCGAGTGGGAGTTTCTGCGGACGGTACTGCAGAAAAACGGCGTGCCGGAGAAAGCGATTCTGCGCGAAGACCAGGCGACGTATACGTATGAAAATGCACTGCGGTCACGGGAAGTGACAGATGCGGCGGGCATCGAGGTAAAAAAAGCGATCCTCTGCTGCCGGAATCTCCATGCGAGACGGTGTCTTCTGTATTACCAGCTTGTCTACCCGGAGACAGAGTTTTTTGTCTGTCCGTCGGATATTGAGTTCACCAGAGAAAACTGGCATACAAAGGGCGAATGGATCGACCAGGTGTTAGGAGAAATGGAGCGCTGCGGCGGTCAGTTCCACAAGATTCTGCGGGAACTGCCGATGGAATCCTAAATCGAAAAGATTTATAAAAAAGAGCGGAAATTGTGGTAAAATTGCGGCTTATATGGTATACTATCGTTAAGTTAAGTTTCTAATCTAAAGCAAAGGTTGGTGGACAGTATGAATAAGATTGATGAAGTATTAGAGCTTTTAAAACAGAGAGAACGTGAGAGCGAAAAACCGAAAAACGTGATTTTATGGGTCCTTGCCATTGTCGGAGCGGTAGCGGCAGTTGCAGGAATCGCATACGCAGTATACCGGTTTGTAACTCCGGATTATCTGGAAGACTTCGAAGATGATTTCGATGACGATTTCGACGATTACTTCGAGGATGAAGACGAAGATAAGTAGGATGAAAAAAAGAAACTCCGGTGCCGGAACGTGGTACCGGAGTTTTTCTGTCCGGAAATCAGTTTGACATAGAAGGAGAAGAGAATGAAAAAAGGAGAAATTTACGAGGGAGTCGTGGAAAGAATCGATTTCCCGAATAAAGGACGTGTACATGTGGAGGGCGAGACGGTTACCGTGAAAAATGCAATTCCGGGACAGAAGATCCGCTTTCAGATCAACAAAAAAAGAAAGAACCGCATGGAGGGGCGCCTGCTCGAAGTAACAGAAAAATCCCCGATGGAAAAGCGCGATCCGGTCTGCAGTATTTTCCCGTCCTGCGGCGGATGCATGTACCAGACGATGAGTTATGAGGATCAGCTTGCAATGAAGGCCGGTCAGGTGAAAAAACTGCTCGACGATGCCCTCGTGGAGGCTGGCCAGGTCAATGAGGCGGGGGAGGCGGATTACCCGTTCCTCGGCATCAAGGGAAGCCCGAAGGAGTTTGCATACCGCAATAAAATGGAGTTTTCTTTTGGTGATGAGTACAAGGACGGCCCGCTGTCCCTCGGACTGCACAAAAAGGGCAGCACCTACGATGTCCTGACTGCGTGTGACTGCAAAATTGTGCATGAGGATTTCACAAAGATTCTGAACTGTGTGCTGGCGTATTTTAAAGAGCGGAACGCAAGTTATTACCATAAGATGAGCCATGAGGGATATCTGCGCCACCTGCTGGTGCGAAGAGCCGAGAATACCGGAGAAATCCTCGTAAACCTCGTGACTACAAGCCAGGAGGAGTGGGATCTGACACCGCTCGTACAGGAAGTGCTCGCCCTGCCGTTGGAAGGAAAGATTGTGGGATTCCTTCATATTGTGAACGATTCCCTGGCAGACGTTGTAAAGAGCGATGAGACAAAAGTGCTCTACGGACAGGACTACTTCTATGAAGAACTCCTCGGACTGAAATTCAAGATCACTCCGTTCTCCTTCTTCCAGACCAATTCGCTCGGCGCGGAAGTTCTCTACAGCACCGCCCGCGAGTTCGTCGGCGAGACGAAAGACCGCACGATCTTCGACCTCTACAGCGGAACTGGAACCATCGCCCAGATCCTTGCACCGGTCGCAAAAGAAGTGATCGGCGTGGAAATCGTGGAAGAAGCTGTGGTGGCTGCAAAAGAGAACGCAAAGGCAAACGGTCTTACCAACTGCAGTTTCCTCGCCGGAGATGTGCTGAAGGTGATTGATGAAATTGAAGAAAAACCGGATTTCATCGTCCTTGATCCACCGCGCGAAGGAATCCATCCGAAGGCTCTGCCGAAGATAGTTGATTCATATAGGTGTGAAAAAATGCTTTACATCTCCTGCAAGCCGACTTCTCTTGCGCGGGATCTGGTAGAGTTTGCAAAATATGGATACCGCGTAGAAAAAGTCTGCTGTGTTGATATGTTTCCGGGAACTGTTCATTGCGAGACAGTTTGCCTTTTGAAAAAAGCTGATTAACAGAAGGTCCAGTGAATTTCGATGTCCGCGTTTAGAACAACAATTTTGTCGATCAAAAGATGAATGATACTGTTGGTATATTCAGCATCACCAGAATCCAGAGCTACCTGAAATGCATTTGCGTAGCTCTGGATTTTTGCTACATCCAGATTTACGACGGGTTCAGCTCTTTCAAGATTGGCCTGCAAGGCTTCTCGCTCTTTTTTGAGTTCGGACAGACGCTGCTCAATTTGAGGCAAGATACATTGAAACGACGCTTCTTCTAAAGGTAAATCGTAAGAAAAGCATGATTGGAAGGCCAACAGATATAAAATATCTGGGTTTTACCTTTTATAACCAGTTCAGGGAAAAGAAGTATAAAGCAAAAGCTCATGAAAAGTCGGTAGAGAAAGTAGTGAGGAAACTGAAACAACTCACAAGCCGCAGATGGGGAGTAAGTAACTCAGTTAAAGCGCAAAAGATTGCGGAAGTGCTGAGAGGATGGATCAACTACTTTAAAATTGGCTCAGTTCTTACAGTAACCAGAAAGTTAGACACGATGCTTCGATACAGATTTAGAATGTGTATATGGAAACATTGGAAGACACCACAGAATAAATTTAGGAATTTAGTCAAGTTGGGAATCGGACAAAAAAATGCAGCAAAAGCGGCATGTACACATGGATATGCACGAATTTGTAGAACGGAGACGGTATGCTATGCAATGTCAAATGCGCGGCTCGCAAGATTCGGATTACTTTCTGCGGAAAAATACTTTGTAAAAGTGTCAAGTTAGCTGAACCGCCGGATGCGGAACCGCATGTCCGGTGGTGTGAGAGGTCGGCGGCGAAAGCCGCCTCCTACTCGATCAAAATATGTACAGCATTGGGCGTGACATTATCACAGTTCTTTCAGGAAGGTAATTCAGAGAACCTGACAGAAGATCAGAAAGAAGTTTTAAGGATATGGAACGATTTGAGTACAAATGAGCAGGAAACAGTAATGTCAATACTACATGGACTTCGGAAGTAGGAGAACAGTTCGAATGTATATATCGGCTGTTCTTTTTTTATTTCTAGCGTTAAAGCGGTAAGGTTTTTCTTGTATACAGTAGAGCATTAGAGTATAATAAAATCAGTTTTTTTCATACGTTTAAAAGCTATAATAAGAAAATCGGCAAAACAGATGAAAGTCTGCGACGCAAAGCTATAGGGCCTGTAAAATGGTAGCCAGTTGCCACGTTAAAGATGCATTGTCTGTAATGACAATGTTTTTTTCATTTTTGGAGATCAAAAAGAAACTAAAACAGGCAAGTAATAATTGGTGGCTGCTAAAATATAAAAATAGAACAGATAAAAATGTAGGTGTAAAGGAAATCGGTTATGTGGAAGAAAATTAAGTCAGCACAGGAACGAAAAAATACATTTAGGATAAAAAAAGAGTTATGGATTCCGGTATTTGTATTGATGATCGGTTTGGTTGTTCTGGTGAATATAGGCATTCGTGCGGATAGCAGTCAAAGGGATTTGATAAGGTCAAGAGCTGAATTAAATGCAGTAACGTATGCAGATCATATGAAGGCTGATATCGTGAGAGGAATTGATATTACAAATACTTTTGAACAGATTGTTATGAGTGAAAATGGAAAAATTTCTATGTTCTCGAAAGTTGCGGAGAATATGATGGCAGATTATATCCAGAGTATTCAGATTGCACCAGACGGTGTAGTGACTGAGATTTATCCGGAAGCTGGAAATGAGACTGGAAAGATAGATCTTATTCATGATAAAGAACGAGGAAAGCTCTCTTGTTATGCCAGAGATAATGATGTGATAACCTTGCAGGGACCGTTTTCCTTGAAACAGGGTGGAACGGGGATTGCTGTAAGAAATCCGGTGTATCTGGAACAGAAAAATGGCGGAAGGACATTCTGGGGATTTACAATTGTAATTATTCGTGTGCCGGATATATTCGCTGATTCTATAAAGTCACTTTCTGATTTTAGCTATGAATATAAGTTGTCTAAAAATATTACACCGTGGGATGAAACATATGAAGAAGTGTATGGCTCAGGTGTGGAAATGATTGATCCTGTTACATATACTTTTGAATTAGGGGACAGTCAATGGATGCTGGAAGTTATGCCTGAAAACGGATGGAATAGTAATGAAAAGCTATATACACTATGGGGCTATGGTTTACTGATTGTTTTGCTTTTAACCGGATTTGTTTTTGTGCTTATATTACTGCGCAGAACACAGGAATCGGAAAATAGAGTATTAGAATTAAATAAAAAGCTGCAGAAAGCATTGGAGCTGGCGAAAACAGCCAGTGTTGAAAAATCTAATTTTCTGTTTAATATGTCACATGATATACGTACTCCTATGAATGCAGTTATTGGTATGACGTCATTAATAAGACATGATGCAGGAAATAAAGATAAAGTAATAGAGTATGCAGATAAAATAGATATTTCATCCCAGCATCTGTTAGGGATTATTAATGATGTTCTGGATATGAGCAAAATTGAGGCAGGAAAAACAG
>NZ_CDRRUH010000069.1:0-15725 GCF_977045365.1 Fusicatenibacter sp. | reverse complement strand
ACAACGGTCAGATGCAGACAGGCTGGCTCACACAGGATGGTGAGGAATATTATCTGGATCCGGATACCGGAGTCATGGCTCGGAATACAACTGTAGACGGTCATGAGATGAATTCGAGCGGAGTCAAGGTTTCTTAAGAAAAATAAGACAAAACAGAGCGGGTGGATTTTGGAAAGATAAATCCACCCGCTTTTTTGGAATACAGGAGAAAGCGTGGATGGGCATTTGTGCTTGATTTTTGCAAAGGAGTTTAGTATAGTTAATACAGCACTTGCATAAGTGCTTTTAGAGCGTGGTTGAAAACGGTTTTTTGAAAGAAAAAGAGTTTTCAAACGCGCTTTAGAAAAGAGAAAAGAGGAAAAAACATGAGTGACTTAGTCAGAGTTGCAGTGGACGCGATGGGCGGCGATTATGCGCCTGTGGAGCCGGTAAAAGGCGCCATTGAGGCAGTAAACGCAGATGAACGCGTCAAAGTCCAGCTGGTCGGCCAGGTGGATGTCATCGAAAAAGAACTGCAGAAATATACGTACCCGAAGGAGCGGGTTGAGATCGTTCCGGCAACCGAGATCATTGAGACGGGAGAGCCGCCGGTCAATGCGATCCGCCACAAAAAAGATTCTTCGATCGTTGTCGGCATGAAAAAAGTACGCTACGGCGAGGCAGATGCGTTTGTCTCCTCTGGAAGCACCGGAGCAGTCCTGGTCGGCGGACAGACGATCGTAGGACGCATCAAGGGCGTAGAGCGCCCGCCGCTGGCTCCGTTGATCCCGACGAAAGACGGTGTATCCCTTCTGATCGACTGCGGTGCGAATGTTGATGCAAGACCGTCCCATCTGGTGCAGTTTGCGATGATGGGTTCTATCTATATGGAGCATGTTGTCGGCATTAAAAATCCGCGGGTGGGAATCGTGAATATCGGTGTGGAAGAAGAAAAAGGAAACGCGCTCGTCAAAGAGACATATCCGCTTCTGAAAGAAAACCCGTATATCAACTTTGTCGGCAGCATCGAAGCAAGAGAAATTCCAAACGGAGCCGCAGACGTTGTTGTCTGTGAGGCGTTTGTAGGAAATGTCATCTTAAAACTGTATGAGGGCGTCGGCGCTACCCTGATTTCCAAGGTAAAACAGGGTATGATGACATCTTTGCGCAGCAAAATCGGAGCCCTTCTTGTGAAACCGGCGCTGAAAGAGACACTGAAGTCTTTTGATGCCAGTGAGTACGGCGGAGCACCGCTGCTTGGTTTAAAAGGACTCGTTGTAAAGACGCACGGAAGCTCAAAGGCCAACGAGTTTAAAAATTCCATTCTCCAGTGCATTTCATTCAGCGAGGAGAAGATTCCGCAGAAAGTGCAGGAGCATCTGGCAGATTATAAGAGCAGCAGGGAGGCAGCAGAAGATGGAGTTTGAAAAATTACAGGAGATCATTGCGGATGTATTAAACGTAGATCCGAATGAAGTAACCATGGAGACAACCTTTGCGGATGATCTGGGAGCAGATTCCCTGGATGTATTTCAGATTGTGATGGGAATTGAAGAAGAATTTGATATCCAGATCGAAGCAGAAGAAGCAGAGCACATTGTATCGGTTGAGGATGCGGTGGAAGCGATCAAAAAGAAACTGGCAGAATAATAGAAAATGGCGAAGGGGCTGTTTGCTGCAGGACAGCCCCTTTGTTACCGTCTGCAGAGTCTCTGCAGACGGTAACCATGAGGAAGGAAAGGCTTAAAACAGGTTATGAATAATATTGATAAACTCGTGGATTTGGAAAAGAAAATCCAGTATAAATTTCAGGATTTCGGACTGCTGGAGATGGCGATGCGCCATTCTTCCTACGCAAACGAGCACCACATGGAGCGCCTGGAGTGCAACGAGCGTCTGGAGTTTTTGGGAGATGCCGTGCTGGAAGTTGTATCCAGCGAATTTTTATACAAGACATTCCCGCGTCTTCCGGAGGGCGAGATGACGAAAAAACGCGCCAGCCTCGTCTGCGAACCGGCACTGGCATTCTGTGCCCGTGAGATTGATCTTGGCAGCTTTCTGCTCCTTGGAAAGGGCGAGGAGGCCACCGGCGGCCGTCACCGCGATTCGATCGTTTCGGATGCCATGGAGGCGACGATCGGTGCGATTTTCCTGGACGGCGGCTTTGAACCGGCAAAAACGTTCGTTCTGAACTATATCTTAAACGATATCGAACACAAACAGCTTTTCTACGACAGCAAAACGATTCTGCAGGAGCTGATCCAGGGTGAGACGGATGAAGAGATTGTCTACACCATCTTAAAAGAAGAGGGACCGGATCACGACAAGAGCTTCTGGGCACAGGTCAGCGTCGGAAAGAAAGCGCTCGGCACCGGAAAGGGCAGAACGAAAAAAGCGGCAGAACAGGCAGCGGCATACGATGCAATTCTTGCCAGAAAAAAAGCGTAGGTGAAATATGTATCTCAAATCCATTGAAATGCAGGGATTTAAGTCGTTTGCCAACAAAACCATTCTGCAGTTCCACGATGGTATTACCGGTGTTGTAGGGCCGAACGGCAGTGGAAAGAGCAATGTTGGCGATGCGGTGCGCTGGGTGCTCGGCGAACAGAGCGCCAAGCAGCTCCGCGGCGGAAATATGCAGGATGTTATTTTCTCCGGAACTGAGACGAGAAAGCCGCTCGGTTACGCGTCGGTTGCGATTACCCTTGACAATTCCGACCACAAGCTGAACGTCGATTTCGAGGAAGTCACGGTGACGAGACGGCTTTACCGTTCCGGCGAGAGTGAGTATCTGATGAACGGCGCATCGTGCCGGTTAAAGGACATCAACGAGCTGTTCTACGATACCGGTATCGGAAAAGAGGGCTATTCCATTATCGGACAGGGTCAGATCGATAAGATCTTAAGCGGTAAGCCGGAAGAGCGCCGGGAGCTGTTTGACGAGGCGGCAGGAATTGTCAAATTCAAGAGAAGAAAGGCCGTGACCGAAAAGAAGCTGGCGGAAGAGCAGCAGAATCTGGTGCGCGTCAACGACATTCTCTCGGAACTGACAAGGCAGTTAGAGCCGCTGGAACGCCAGTCTGAGACGGCAAAGATTTATTTAAAGAAGAAAGAGGAATTAAAGATCCTTGATATTAATATGTTTCTGCTCGAGATGGAGCGCATCCGGAACGATCTCGCGAAAGTAGAAGACCGGTACCGGATTGCAGAAGAGCAGTTAAAGAGCACGAAAGAGGCTTTTGAGCATACGAAGCAGGAGTATGAAAAGCTGGAACAGGAGCAGGAAAAACTGGACCAGACGATTCTTTCTGCGCGCGATCAGGCGGGGGAGAATGCACTGAAACGCCAGCAGCTCGAAAACCAGATCGAGGTGTTGAACGAGCAGATTCATGCATCGGAGAGGAACAGCGACACATTAAGAGAACGTCTGGAGGCGATCCGCGCGGAGAGCCGCACAAAGACGGCAGAAAAAAATACATATCAGGCAGAAAAGGACGGGCTTCATGAAGCACTTCTTACGTCAGAGACGGAAAAGAGTGAGAAAGAGGCCGCTCTCTCGGAATGCCAGGAGCAGATCCAGGCAGTCGAGCTGCAGAGTGAACAGGATAAGAGCGAAGTCATCGGCCTTCTGAACCAGCGGGGTTCCACGAAGGGAAAAATGCAGCGCTACGATGCGATGCTCGAGCAGATCGGCATCCGAAAGGCAGAATTAAGCCAGAGGGTGCTGCATTTAAAGACGAGCGAGTCCGAACAGAACGGGCAGATGGAAGAACTGCAGAACGCGTTTGAAGCGCTCGAAGAGACGGTAAGCAGCCTGAAACAGCAGTACCAGGAGGCAGATCAGAAGATTACCGCGCTGACGGCGGATCTCTCGAACCAGACGAAGGAGATGGAAGCCGGCCAGACCAATTACCACAGAGAAGCGTCAAGGCTCGAATCCTTAAAGAACATCACCGAGCGGTACGATGGCTATGGAAACAGTATTCGGAAGGTCATGGAGCAGAAAGACCGGAATCCCGGCATCCACGGCGTTGTGGCGGATCTTCTGCAGGCAGAGAAAAAGTACGAGACGGCAATCGAGACGGCACTTGGCGGCAGCATTCAGAATATCGTCACCGACAATGAGGCGACGGCGAAATACCTGATTGAATACCTGAAACGGGGCCATTTCGGCCGTGCGACGTTCCTTCCGCTCACCAGTATGCGTGGGAAAAAAGCGCAGGTAAATGAAGAGGCGGCAAGAGAAACAGGCGTACTCGGCGTGGCAAATGCACTTGTTTCGTATGATCCGGTGTATGAGGGTCTTGTGGCACAGCTTCTTGGAAGAACGCTGGTGGTCGACACGATCGACCATGCCATTGTGATCCAGCGGAAATACCGTCAGACGCTCCGCATGGTAACCCTCGAGGGCGAGCTCTTGAGCCCGGGCGGTTCCATGACAGGAGGTTCGTTCCGGAACAACAGCAACCTGCTCGGAAGACGGCGTGAGATCGAGGAGCTCGAAAAGAGCGTACAGGGTCTTGCGAAGGAACTGCGGGAAATCCAGCAGGAACTTGAAGAGAAGAAAAATAAACGGAATGAAATCCGCGATCTCCGCACCGAGCTGAATGAAAAACTGCAGCGGCAGTACATCGAACAGAATACGGTGCGCCTGAATCTGGAAAAAGCGCGCGAGAAAAAGACGGAAATCCGTCTGGATTTTGAGGCGCTGCAGAAAGAGAGCCTTGAAATTGAAAATCAGATCGCCGAGATTGAGCGGAACAGAAAAGTCATCGGTCAGGAAATGCAGGAATCGGTGGAGCGGGAAAGCACGCTGCAGGAGAACATCCAAAAGGCGCAGGAGGCGCTTACAGGGCTTCGCCGCCGGGAAGCAGAATATACGAAGGATCTTGAAGAAATCCGGTTAAATTACGCAAATCTGTCCCAGAAGGATGGATTCCTTGCCCAGAACATCCGCCGTCTTGAGGAAGAGACGGGAAAACTGGAAGCGGAAAGCCGCACCATGCTGGAAAAAGCGGCGGAGGAAAAAGACGATGTCAAAAAGAAACAGCAGGACATCGTGGAGATTCAGAAGACGATTGCAGCGGCAGTGCGGGCAAAAGAAGAGGAAGACCGCCGGATTGTGGAGCTGCAGGAGAAAAAGGAAGCGTTGAGCGCAGATCACAAAGAATTTTTCGAGAAGCGGGATCAGCTCTCCGACCAGATTTCCCTGATGGACAGAGAGTGCTTCCGTCTGAACAGCCAGAAAGAAAAGCTGGAGGAGACAAAAGAGGCACAGACCTCGTATCTCTGGGAAGAGTACGAAGTGACACCGGGCCACGCAAGAGAGTTCCGGATGGAGGAGATTCCGGAGCGCAGTGAATTAAAGCGGCGTGTGCTGGAAGTAAAAGATGCGATCCGGAAACTTGGCTCTGTCAATGTGAATGCGATTGAGGAGTACAAAGAGATTTCGGAGCGTCACGCATTTCTTGATGCACAGCACACCGATCTTGTCAAAGCGGCGGAAACACTGCAGGGCATCATCGATGAGCTGGATGCCGGTATGCGCAAGCAGTTCACGGAAAAATTCGAGGAGATCCGGAAAGAGTTTGACCGCGTGTTCCGCCAGCTGTTCGGCGGCGGAAAGGGAACGCTGGAGCTCGAGGAGGACACGGATGTGCTCGAGGCAGGTATCCGCATCATCTCCCAGCCGCCGGGAAAGAAACTGCAGAATATGATGCAGCTCTCCGGAGGCGAGAAAGCGCTGACGGCGATTGCACTGCTTTTTGCAATTCAGAACTTAAAGCCGTCCCCCTTCTGTCTGCTCGACGAGATCGAGGCGGCGCTCGACGATTCCAACGTAACACGTTTTGCGCAGTATCTGCACAAGCTGACAAAAAATACCCAGTTCATCGTCATCACCCACAGGCGCGGTACGATGACGGCGGCAGACCGTCTGTACGGCATCACGATGCAGGAGAAGGGCGTTTCTACCCTTGTTTCTGTCGATTTGATCGAGGGAGAACTGGACAAATAGAAACGAATAAGATACAATACGAAAGAAGTAAGATAGAAAAGATAAAGGGAGGCGAACGGTATGGCGGAGGAGAAAGTAGGCTTTTTCAAACGTCTTGTCAACGGTCTGACGAAGACCCGAGACAGCATTGTAGCTGGAATTGATTCTATTTTCAGCGGCTATTCCAACATTGATGACGATTTCTATGAGGAGATCGAGGAGATTCTCGTCATGGGAGATATCGGCATCAATACAACGACCAAAATTATTGACCACTTAAAAGAGCGGGTGGCAGAAGAGCATATTACCGATCCGGCAGAGTGCAAACGGCTTCTGATCGAGAGCATCAAAAAACAGATGGATGTAGGCGATACAGCCTATGAATTTGAAAACCGGAAATCAGTGGTGCTGGTGATCGGTGTCAATGGAGTCGGAAAAACGACCTCCGTCGGAAAGCTGGCCGGCCTTCTGAAGGATCAGGGCAAAAAGGTTGTTCTTGCGGCAGCAGATACGTTCCGTGCAGCGGCAGGCGAGCAGCTCACGGAGTGGGCGCACCGTGCCGGCGTGGATATCATCGGCGGACAGAACGGAGCAGATCCGGCGTCCATCGTGTACGATGCAGTCGCAGCGGCAAAAGCCAGAAATGCGGATGTGCTGATCTGTGATACGGCAGGAAGACTTCACAACAAGAAGAACCTGATGGAAGAGCTCCACAAGATTTACCGGATTCTGGAGAAAGAGTATCCGGAAGCATACCTGGAAACGCTGGTGGTGCTGGATGGTACCACGGGCCAGAATGCGCTGCAGCAGGCAAGACAGTTTGCAGAAGTGGCGAATGTCACAGGCATCATTCTGACGAAGCTGGACGGAACTGCAAAGGGCGGTATCGCCGTTGCCATCCAGTCCGAGCTTGATATTCCGGTCAAATACATCGGCGTGGGCGAGAGCATCCACGATCTGCAGAAATTTGATGCAGACCAGTTTGTAAATGCACTGTTCCATACATCCGAAGAGAATGCTTAAAAAAGACAACAAGGAGAAAAGACTATGGCAGAAGAAATGCTGACACTCCCGAAATTTGAGGAAGCGTCTGAAATCGTAAAAAAAGTAACACAGGAGACCAAACTGGTTTACAGCAAATATTTCAGCGAGCAGACGGGAAATAAAGTCTACTTAAAACCGGAAAATATGCAGCTGACCGGCGCCTATAAGCTGCGCGGTGCCTATTACAAAATCAGCACCTTAAGTGAAGAGGAGCGCGCAAAAGGACTGATCACCGCATCTGCAGGAAACCATGCACAGGGCGTTGCGTATGCGGCAAAATGCTACGGTGCAAAGGCTGTCATCGTAATGCCGACTACCACACCGCTCATCAAAGTAGAGCGTACCCAGAGCTACGGCGCTGAGGTTGTTCTGTACGGAGATGTGTACGATGAGGCATGTGCAAAAGCATACGAGCTTGCAGCAGAGCATGGCTATACCTTTATTCACCCGTTCGATGATCTGATCGTTGCAACCGGCCAGGGAACCATCGCCATGGAAGTGATTCAGGAGCTTCCGCTCGTAGATTATATCCTTGTTCCGATCGGAGGAGGCGGACTGGCTACCGGTGTTTCCACACTGGCAAAACTGCTGAAACCAAACATCAAAGTCATCGGTGTTGAGCCGTCCGGAGCAGCCTGTATGAAGGCTTCCTTTGAAAAAGGCGAGGTAACGACCGTATCTCCTGTCAGCACCATTGCAGACGGTACTGCAGTACAGACACCGGGATCCAAGATTTTCCCGTATGTAAGACAGAACCTGGACGAGATCATTACTGTGGATGATGATGAGCTGATCGTAGCATTCCTTGATATGGTAGAAAACCACAAGATGATCGTTGAGAACTCCGGTCTTCTGACTGTGGCTGCATTAAAACATCTGGATGTCAAAGGTAAAAAGATCGTTTCGATCTTAAGCGGCGGAAATATGGACGTCATCACCATGTCTTCCGTTATCCAGAACGGACTGATCCAGAGAGACCGTATCTTTACCGTATCCGTTCTTCTGCCGGATAAACCAGGCGAGCTGGTACGCGTTTCCCAGGTGATTGCAAACGAGAACGGAAACGTCATCAAACTGGATCACAACCAGTTCTTCACCACGAACAGAAGCGCTGCAGTAGAACTCCGCATCACAATGGAGGCATTCGGCACCGATCACAAGAACCGTATCGTCAAAGCACTGGAAGAGGCTGGCTATACACCGAAGATCGTAAGACCGAACCTGTAAGAACAGAATTTGCAGAGAAAATTCTGAAAAAAAGAAAAATAAAAAAATCAGAGGAATCCGGAAAGGAATTTCCTCTGATTTTTTTTGAAAGAAAGATAGTTTAGAAAATAAAAAAGAAGAGCAGCAGAAATTTTTATCTGGATTTTGTCTGGTCTGATTCTTTTTGAACAGGAAAAAACCCCTGCATACACAAGGGTTTTCGTTCTGCGGAAGATGGGACTTGAACCCACACGATCGCAATGACCACCAGATCCTTAGTCTGGCCTGTCTGCCAATTCCAGCACTTCCGCACGTTATGCAGTTTTTTAAATTTCATGCGGAAGATGGGACTTGAACCCACACGATCGCAATGACCACCAGATCCTTAGTCTGGCCTGTCTGCCAATTCCAGCACTTCCGCATGTTCTTTAAGTTTTTGTCATCTCGCTGACGACAAGATGTATTATAGCACCAGAGTTGTAAGCCGTCAACACTTTTTTTGAAAAAATTTGAAAAATTTGAAAAATAAAAAAGGAAATCGGAATCAGGCACCGAATATAGGAAATAGGAGGACAATGAAAAGAACTGTTACAGGCATATTACCGGGAAAGAGGTGGTCTTCGTTTGAACTTGAGAGAATCGTTTGAAGAACGGGAATTTCAGGAGCTGAGTCCTTATGCGGCGCACAGCCGGAATTCCAGAGGAAGGGACCGATATGAACCGGAGTGTGACATCCGCACCGTCTACCAGAGAGACCGGGACAGGATTCTCCACTCCAAAGCCTTTCGCAGGATGAAAGACAAAACACAGGTGTTTCTCGCTGCGCAGGGAGATCATTACCGGACCCGCCTGACGCACACACTCGAGGTGTCCCAGATTGCCCGCACGATTGCGCGGGCGCTGAATCTGAATGAGGATCTGACCGAAGCCATTGCGCTCGGCCACGATCTCGGACACACGCCGTTCGGCCATTCCGGGGAAGCGGCGCTCAATGCGGTGCATCCCGGGGGCTTCCGCCACGCGGAACAGAGTGTCCGTGTCGTGGAGGTTCTGGAAAAGGAAGGACAGGGTCTGAACCTGACCTGGGAAGTGCGGGATGGGATTCTGAACCACCGCACGGCGGGAAGACCGTCGACCCTGGAGGGACAGGTTGTGCGTCTCTGCGACAAGATCGCCTACATCCACCATGATATGGACGATGCCATCCGCGCCGGCATTTTAAGCGAGGATGACATCCCGATTACGATCCGCGTCGTCCTTGGCGATACGTGCCGCGAGCGGCTCAATACGCTGATCCACGATATTGTGGAGCAGAGCCGCGGAACGGAGTATGTGCGCCAGTCGGCGGAGATTGCCGAGGGCATGCGCATGCTGCGGGAGTTGATGTTCGCGAACGTCTATCGTAACCCGGAGGCGAAAAAAGAGGAAGAGAAGGCAAAGAAGATGCTGATTTCCCTCTACACCTACTACCAGGAGCATCCGGAGCAGATGTCCCGCGAGTACCGGAATCTGATCGGGTGCGGCGAGGACAAGACACAGGTGGTATGCGATTACATTGCCGGTATGACCGATCAGTATTCCATGCACAAATACGAGGAGCTGTTCGTGCCGAAAGCCTGGGCGGTTTATTAGATACAGGGAGGAAAAAATGCGATATTCCGATGATTTAGTGGAAGAAATTCGTATGAAAAATGACATCGTAGATGTGATATCCGGCTACGTAAAGCTGACAAGAAGAGGAAGCTCTTACTTCGGGCTCTGCCCGTTCCACAATGAGAAGTCCCCTTCCTTTTCCGTCAGCCCCGGAAAGCAGATGTATTACTGCTTCGGATGCGGAGCCGGAGGAAATGTTTTCACATTTTTGATGGAATACGAAAATTTCACGTTTGTGGAAGCCTTGAAATTTCTGGCCGACCGGGCCGGTGTGGAGCTTCCGCAGATGGAGTATTCGAAAGAAGCAAAGGAGCAGGCGGATTTAAAGAATACGCTGCTGGAAATCAACAAACAGGCGGCGAAATTCTATTATTACCAGCTCCACACCGAGCGCGGAAAGCAGGGCTACGATTACTTGAAGGGCCGCGGCCTTTCGGATGATACGATCCGGAAATTCGGCCTTGGCTACTCCGATAAGTACGGAAGCCTGCTGTACCGTTTCTTAAAAGAAAAAGGGTATGACGATGAAACCCTTCGTCAGTCGGGCCTGTTTCTGGCGGACGAGGTGCACGGCATGCAGGACAAATTCTGGAACCGTGTCATCTATCCGATCATGGATGCCAACAGCCGCGTGATCGGCTTCGGAGGCCGTGTGATGGGGGATGGAAAGCCGAAATACCTGAACTCGCCGGAGACAAAGATCTTCGACAAAAGCCGCAACCTCTATGGGCTGAACCTGGCGCGCTCTTCGCGGAGAAAAAATCTGATCATCTGCGAGGGCTATATGGATGTCATCTCCATGCACCAGGCGGGCTTCAACAACGCGGTGGCATCTCTTGGAACGGCGCTCACCTCGCTGCAGGCGGGGCTCATGAAGCGTTATACCGACGAGGTCCTTGTAATCTACGACAGCGATGAGGCGGGTGTCAAAGCAGCACTCCGTGCGATCCCGATGCTGAAAGGCGTCGGTCTTACCACGCGTGTCGTCAATTTAAGGCCGTATAAGGACCCCGATGAGTTTATCCAGCACGAAGGCTGTGAGGCGTTCGAAAAACGGCTGGAGGAGGCGGAAAACAGCGTTCTGTACGAGATCCGTATGAAGGAGCGTGACTTTGACCTTGCCGATCCGCAGGGCAAATCCGATTTTCTTCATGAAGCGGTGCGCCGCCTTGTAGCAATTGAGGATGAGATCGAGCGGAACAGCTATCTTGAGGCTGTGGCGGGAAAGTACGGCATTGCCGTCGAGGTACTGCGCAAGCAGGTCGGCCAGATGGCACTCTCGGGAGCCGGAAGGACGGAGAGCGTAAAGCCGCGGAATACAGCCACAAACAAAAAAGAAAAAGAGGGCGGCGTCGAAAAAGCACAGAAGCTGATGCTGACGTGGATGACCTCTTATCCGGCGCTCATTGGAAAGCTGGAAAAATATATTACGCCGGCGGATTTTACCACCCCTCTCTACCACCAGATTGCAGAGATGATTGTGCTGCAGTACCACGAGGGCGGCGTAAATCCGGCAAAGCTTTTGAATCAGTTTGTTGATTCCGAGGAGCAGAAAGAAGTTGCGGGCCTTTTTAATGCCAGAATCCCGCTGGAGACAGAGGAGGAAAAACGGCGCGCGCTGCACGATGTGATCTGCAATATGAAAGAGAACAGTATTGCAGATCAGTCGGCGCATATGAATGTGACCGATATGGCGGCGCTGCAGAAATTGATGGCAGATAAAAAGAGCCTGGAGCGGTGGAAAGCAGGGGAACTTCCGGAATTCACTTTTTAAAGAAAACTGGATACCAAAGAAAAACCCTGGAATCTTCTGTTCTGCGTGTTTAATTTCGCAGGGCAGGGACAGAATATATACAAGCTATGGAAGGATGGACAGTCAATGGAGTTCGATAAAGCAAAATTTATGGAAAAATTAAAAGAGCTGGTAGCATACGGCAAGAAGAAAAAGAGCGTCCTGGAATATCAGGAAATCAACGACTTTTTCCGCGATATGCCGCTGGATGCGGAGCAGATGGAGAAGGTATTTGAGTACCTGGAGGCAAGCGGTATCGACGTACTGCGTCTCTCCGATATGACCGAGGATCCAAATGCGGCAGACCGCGATCTTCTCCTTCTGGACGACGATGACATCGACCTTTCCGAGGAAGAAGAGATCGATATGGAAAACATCGACCTTTCCGTTCCGGAAGGCGTCAGCATTGAGGACCCGGTCCGCATGTACTTAAAAGAGATCGGTAAAGTGCCGCTTCTTTCCGCAGAGGAAGAGATCAAGCTGGCACAGAGAATGGAAGAGGGCGATGAGGACGCGAAAAAACGTCTGGCAGAGGCCAACCTTCGTCTCGTTGTTTCCATTGCAAAACGTTATGTCGGCCGCGGCATGCTGTTCCTGGATCTGATTCAGGAAGGTAACTTAGGCCTGATCAAAGCAGTTGAAAAATTCGATTACCGCAAGGGATACAAATTCTCCACATATGCAACCTGGTGGATCCGCCAGGCGATCACAAGAGCGATTGCAGACCAGGCGAGAACGATCCGTATTCCGGTTCATATGGTAGAGACCATCAACAAGCTGATCCGCGTTTCCCGTCAGTTACTGCAGGAGTTAGGCCGCGAACCTACTCCGGAAGAGATCGCAGAGGAGATGCACATGTCCGTAGAGCGTGTCCGTGAGATCCTGAAAATCTCCCAGGAACCGGTTTCCCTCGAGACACCAATCGGTGAGGAAGAGGACAGCCACCTCGGCGATTTCATCCAGGACGACAATGTGCCGGTACCGGCAGACGCGGCAGCATTCACTATGCTGAAAGAGCAGCTCGAGGATGTGTTAAGCACGCTGACTGACCGTGAGCAGAAGGTTCTGCGTCTCCGTTTCGGACTCGATGACGGCCGTGCGAGAACCCTCGAAGAGGTTGGTAAAGAGTTCAACGTTACAAGAGAGCGTATCCGTCAGATCGAGGCGAAAGCGCTTCGAAAGCTCCGTCATCCGAGCCGTTCCAGAAAACTCAAAGATTATCTGGACTAAGTTTTCGGTCAGGAGAAAAGACATGCAGTTATCAAAAAGACTTTCCGCGGTAGCGGAGTTTGTCACCCCGGGCGGCTGCCTGGTCGATGTGGGAACAGATCACGGCTATGTGCCGATTGCGCTGCTGGAACAGAAGAAGATTTCCTACGCAATCGCCATGGATGTGAACCGCGGACCGTTAGAACGGGCCAGGGAGCATATCGCGCAGTATAACATGGGGGACTACATAGAAACACGGCTTTCCGATGGCCTTCATGCCCTGCAGGCGGGGGAGGGGGATTCTCTCCTCATCGCGGGCATGGGCGGCGGGCTCACCGTAAGGATTTTAAGTGAGGGTGAGCCGCTGCTGTCCGGCTTTGGGGAGCTGATCCTGGAGCCGCAGTCGGATATCGACCGCGTGCGCGCATGGCTGCTGGAGCACGGATTTTACCTTGCACAGGAGAATTTCGTGGAGGAGGATGGGAAATACTATCCGATTCTGCGGGCAGTGCATGGGGAAAAGGAAGATCTGAAGGCGGAGGAGCTTTTCTATGGACCGCGCCTTCTGGAAAACCAGAATCCGGTGCTGTTGGAATACCTGCGGAAGCAGCAGAAGCAGAATGAGATGCTGATCGGTCAGCTCTCCGGCAATTCGGGGGAGAAGGCGGCGCAGCGGCTTTGCGAATTAAAAGAAAAAGAGGCAATACTGGAATCTGCGCTTGCGCGGTTCCATACGATGTAACGACAGCGTTTATTTAAGAGGGGCGTGTCTGAAAATTTCAGGTTTTGTAATTTTCGGGCGCGCCTTCGCTTTCACTTCTGAATTTTCAGAAAGTTTTGTGAGAAGGAGGAATTACAAGTGATTCAGGTAACAATTGATGGAAAGAAATATGAATATCCGGAAAATTGCTCTTATTATGAGATTGCAAAAGATTTTGAGAAAACGATGGATGCTCCGATTGTCCTGGTGAAGGTGGACGGACGGCTGCGGGAGCTGCACAAGCAGCTGAAAAAAGACTGTGAACTGGAATTTGTGACGACGAAGGATGAGATTGGACATAAGACGTATCAGAGAAGTCTTTCTCTTCTGCTGGTCAAAGCGGTGTACCATGTGGGCGGCTACGATAAGATCCGCCATGTGATGCTGCATTTTTCGGCAGGCTCGGGCTTTTTCTATACGGTGGACGGCGACATCGAGCTGAATCAGGAGTTTCTCGACAAGGTGAAAGCCTATATGAAGGAGCAGGTGGAAAAGGCAGTGCCGATCTACAAGCGGAGTGTCGATACGCACGAAGCGAGAGAGCGGTTCCGGCTGCACGGCATGACGGATAAGGACCGCCTGTTCCGCTACCGCCGGGTTTCCCGGGTGAATCTGTACAGCCTCGGGGATTTTGAAGATTATTACTACGGATTTATGACGTATGATACGAGTTATCTGAAGTATTTTGATCTGTATTTGTATGATGATGGTTTTATTCTGCAGATGCCGGAGAAGAAGTCTCCCGAGACGGTGCCGGCGGCGAATCTTTCCCCGAAGGTGTTCCAGGTGCAGAGGGAATCGGAGCGCTGGGGAGAGCAGATGGGAATTTCGACGGTTGCGGATCTGAATGAGCGCATCACAAAGGGAAATATCCAGCAGATGATGCTGATTGCGGAGGCGCTGCAGGAGCAGAAGATTGCGAAGATTGCGGAGCAGATTGCGGAGAAAAAGACGGTGAAGTTTGTGCTGATCGCGGGTCCGTCCTCTTCCGGCAAGACGACGTTCTGCAACCGGCTTTCGATCCAGCTTTCGGCGCACGGGCTGACGCCGCATCCGATCAGTCTCGACAATTACTATGTGAACCGGGTGGATACGCCGCGGGATGAGAATGGGGAGTATGATTTTGAATGCCTGGAGGCGCTGGATATTGATCTGCTGAACCAGGATATGACGAAGCTTCTGAACGGAGAGCGTGTGGAGCTGCCGTATTTTAATTTTAAGACGGGCAAGCGCGAGTACAAGGGGAATTTTATCCAGATGAAGGAGACGGATGTGCTGGTGCTGGAGGGCATTCACGGTCTGAATGAGAAGCTGACGTGGTCGCTTCCGGCGGAGAGCAAGTTCCGGATTTATATCAGTGCGCTGACGCAGATTAATGTGGATGAGCACAACCGGATTCCGACGACGGACGGACGTCTGATCCGGCGGATGGTGCGCGACAGCCGGACGCGGGCAACGTCGGCAAAGGAGACGATTGCGATGTGGCCGTCGGTGCGCCGCGGCGAGGAACGGAATATTTTCCCGAACCAGGAGAAGGCGGATGTGATGTTTAATTCGGCGCTGGTGTATGAGCTTTCGGTTCTGAAGCTGTATGCGGAACCGCTGCTGTTCCAGATTGAGGAGGGCGAGCCGGAGTATCAGGAGGCGAAGCGGCTGCTGAAGTTCCTGGATTATTTTGTCGGGGTGCCGATTGAGGATATTCCGAAGAACTCGATCCTCAGGGAGTTTGTGGGGGGAAGCTGTTTTGATGTGTAACTCTTGCGGAGCGTGTTTCTCAACACGACAAACGCATGAGTAAATAAATTGTGAACACGCCCCTTTTTTGATAAAATAAAAGAAAAAGGGGCGTTGTTTATGCAGGAATTATTAGAGTGGATGGAATACATTGAAGACACCCGTCAGCAGACAAAGGTTCGTTACACATTGAAAGATATTCTTGTCATTGTACTGTTTGCAACTTTGGCAAATGCAGATGACTGGGTGGAGATGGCATTGTTTGCAGAAAGCTATCAGGATTATCTTCGAAAGTATATTGAACTAAAAAATGGAATCCCTTCCCATGATACGATCCGGCGTGTCATGGGGAT
>NZ_CDRRUH010000068.1:0-16477 GCF_977045365.1 Fusicatenibacter sp. | reverse complement strand
CGTGCGTCTTGGGGTATAATCAGACGTTGTGGAAAAGAACGAAAACGATTTAGATAAAATAAGGTGAAAAACATTGAGAAGAAGATTGGAACAACTGCTGAACGGCAGATTTGAATATGAGGTTCCCCATCTGCTGCTGTCCGAGACGGAGGTGGCCCTGACGCTGGACGAGGGGCAGAATTTCCGCGGAGAGCTGAATATCGGAGCGGAAGACGGGAGAAGAGTAAAAGGAATTGTGACCACAGATCATCAGAGAATCGTTCTGGCGAAAAATCAGTTCCAGGGAACGGCGAGTACGATTGAGTACGGCGTGGATACCAGCGGATTAAAAGCAGGCGATGAAATCTGTGGAAACATCACCGTCAGCAGCAATCTGGAGGAACGCTGCGTGCGGGTACACGTCTCGATTGCAGGAAAGACAATGAACATTTCCGGACAGGAGATTCATTCCCTGGCAGATTTTGTGCATCTGGCAAGCCATGATTTCGGCGCAGCGTACCGCTTCTTTGTAAAAAAAGAGTTTGCACGTCTTCTTCAGAAAGAGGCACCGGAGCAGATGGCACTTTATCAGGGACTGTCCCACAAGCCGGTGACATTTCAGCACCTGGAGGAATTTCTGGTTGCCCTCGGTCAGAAAGAGCCGGTGATGCTTTCGGCGGAACAGCCGGAGAAAACTGTGCTTACCGTGGACCAGCCGCGCAAGGAAACACTGTATCTGTATAAAAATACCTGGGGCTACGTCCGCATGGAAATCGAGGTGCAGGGAGACTTTCTGGAAGTGGAAAAGAAAGTCGTCACTTCAGAAGATTTCATCGGAAGCGTCTACGGTGTGGAATACATTATCCATCAGGAGAAAATCGGAAACGGCCGCCATTACGGCAGAATTACGGTGCGTCAGGGAAAACAGGAGCTTCGCTTTGAACTGGAAGTGACAAACAGCGAAAAACATGTGACCAGCAGGAAAAATACGGAGCGCGACCGTCAGATAACTGCCATCGCGCGCGGCTATCTCGATCTGGCAGTCCATAAACGCGACTACCGTACCTGGTATCAGGACACCTGGGAGGCCATCGAGCAGTTCGAAAAAGCCGGCGGAGACATGGCGTGGGTGACGCTGGGAAAAGCATGGCTGTACGAGAGCCATGAGGAAACCGGAAAAGCAAGAGAAACGCTTTCTTACGTAAAAGAGCATCAGGAACTGCTGGACACCGCGGAGAAAAAAGGAGCGTACCTGTATCTGGCATGGAAGCTGAAAATGGAAGTGGGCCATACCGAGCTGGTATCACGCCTTGGAACACTGATGCGGCAGGAGAGTGCAAGCTATTTTTTGTTAAAGCTTGCCATTGATGCCGACGATTCCTGGCAGCAGTCGCTGACCCGTCAGCTCTACGCGATGGAACTTTGCTATGAGTGCGGGTGCAAGAGCCCGCTTCTGTATCTGGATGCGGCACAGCTCTATCTCCGCCAGGAGGGACAGCTCCGCCGGATTTCGCCGTTCACCGTTCAGGTGCTGAAATTTGCGCAGAAAGAAGGCATTTTAAGCGGGGAACTGTTAAAACGGGCCGCTTATCTTACAGAGACGATGAAAACGTTCGATGAGAATGTCTATCAGATTCTGACTGCGGGCTATGAGCGTTTTCCATCCGATGAAGTGCTCGAAGCCATCTGCAAACTGGTGATGAAGGGCCGCCCGGTGCGGAAGGAATATTTCCCGTGGTATGCAAAAGCCGTGGAGCGGAACATCCGCATCACGCGCCTGTACGAGTACTATATCGAAACGATGGATGCGTCGTTCGACGAGGTCCTTCCGCAGGTCATCCGGATGTATTTCTCCTACAGCAACACACTGGCAGGCCAGAAGAAAGCGCTGATCTACGCCAACGTGATCAAAAACCGCGAAAAAGACCGCCATACATTCCAGAGCTACCGCCCGGCGATGGAGGTTTTCACGGCAAGACAGATCCAGAAAGGCCGCATGAACCGCGAATACGCCGCACTGTACCGGACTTTTCTGAAAAAACCGGAAGATCCCGACAGCGCAAAAGCGATCGCAAATGTGCTGTTTACCCATCATGTAACGTGTGAAAATCCGAAAATCACGCGTGTGATCGTCTGCCATCCGGCGATGGCAGGCGAAACGTCCTATCCGATGACGGAACGGGGTGCTTATATCCGTCTGTACGGCAAAAAAGCGCGGATTCTTCTCGAAGATGAGCAGCGCAGAAGATATGCGGTGACAGAAACCTGCCGCGTAGAGCCATTATTTACGGATGAAGAGCTTGCCTGTGCCTGCGGCGGTTTTGCCATTGAAAATCCGGGTCTGCTGCTGCACCTGTGCGGGGAGCAGGAAGAGGAGATGCAGCTTACCGCAGAAAATCTTGCTTGGTATCAGCAGGCAGCGCGCACGAGCGCATTTTCCAGTGCTTACCGGAAAACAGTGCGTCAGAAACTGCTGGAATACTATCTTGCCCATCCGGATGAGCGTGAGACCGAGGCAGCTGTTGCAGAGCTGGAGGACAGCGCTTACGCAAAGGTGGACCGTATTTCTACGATCGAGCTTCTGGTACGCTACGGCTGTTACAGCCGCGCCTTTGCCCTGACGGATCGGTACGGCTACGAAAAGATCCCGGTGTCGTGTCTCTTCCGTCTGGCGCATGCGATGATTCTGGAAAAAGAGTTTACAGAGGACGAGGAGCTTCTCTATCTGGCATCCTACGTGGTAAAACAGGGCATTTACGATGAAATTGTATTGTGCTATCTGAGAGATTATTTCACCGGTTCTATTGAGGATATGTGCAGTTTATGGGATAAAATCCGCGGCTTCCAGATGGAGAGCGACAAGCTGGAGGAGCGCATTCTGACCTGGTCCGTCTTTGTGCGCAGCCACCCGAAGTGGGAGCAGGAAATGCTGGAGAGCTACATCCGCCAGAGCGGAAAAGAGCATGTCATTCTGGCATACCTGACGTATCTTGCGATCGGCTATTTTATGGACGGAAAACCGCTTTCGGATCAGATGTTTGACTACTTGGACCGCGCCTGGAAACAGGGTTGGGAGCTGGACGAGATCTGCCGTTTTGCGATGCTGAAACATCTTTCCACGAAGCCGCAGCTTTCTGAGGAGGAAGAAAAAGAGGCGCATACCCTGCTTCTGGCGTTTACGAAACAGGGACTCCGCTTTGCCTTCTACAAGGATCTGCCGGAGCACCTGACCGAAGGCTTCCAGATCGGCGACCGCATGTTCATCGAGGAGCGCCAGAGAGCGGAGGCAAAGGTGACGATTCATTACCGGACAAACGCCGAAGAAACATGGAAGAGCGAACCGATGCGCAATATGTATCAGGGCATTTTTGTGAAAGAGTTTCTGCTGTTCTACGGCGAGAAAATGGAGTATTACCTGACCTTTACGAACCGTCAGGGCGAGGGAAAAACAGAGGTGAAAACCGTCTCCATGACCGGCGAACCAAAAGCAGGAAAGACGCGGTACCAGCTTCTGAATCAGATGAAAGCAGCGCGCGCGGCAGGAGATTCGGAAAAAGCAGAAGAAGCATTCCAAAAGTATCTGCAGCAGGAGGCTCTGGTTCGGAACTGTTTTGCACTTGTGGATGAAAAGAAGCAGCAGGAGGATACGACATGGAACAGAAAAATTTAATTTTAGGATTTGATTTTGGAGAGAAATATTCCCAGTTCTGCTGCTATGACAGGGGAACCCATACGGCCGTCTCCATCCCGGTAAAAGAAGGAGAAGAGGCGGTGGAATTTCCGACCGCCATTGCCAAAAAACGGAATGAGGAAACGTGGAAAACAGGACCGGATGCAGAAAAATCTGCTCACGCGGGAAACGGCATCTGGCTGGACAATCTGTACGAGATCTGCATGGGATCCCGCATCTGCCAGATCGAAAACCGGGATTACACGCCGGGAGAGGTCCTTGGCACGTTCCTTCGCGAAGCACTGAAGATGATCGGCATCGAGCGCCCGGACCAGCAGATCCAGGCGATGATGATCACCACGGGCCATCTGACCCGTCCATTTGTGGAAAATGTGCGTGAAGCATACAAGATAATCGGACTGCCGCGCGGCAGAGCCTACCTGCAGGAGCATGACGAGAGCTTTTACTGCCATGTGCTGAACCAGAAGCCGGAGCTCTGGAGCCGTAAAGTCGGTCTGTTTTTCCTGAAAGATGAGGAAGCATCGTTTTCTGAACTTTCCATCAGCCGTAAAACGAAGCCGGCAACTGTGACCGTAAAACGGGGGCCAAAAGCCGCACTTTCGATCGAGCCGATGGAGCGCGACCGCGATTTCTGCCATCTGATGGGAGAAGCGATGGGGAATGAAATTTATTCCAGCGTATTTCTGGTGAGCGAGGAGTTCGACCTTGCCTGGGCCGACAACTCTCTGCGTCAGTTAAAGAAAAACCAGAGAAGAATCTTCGGCGGAACGAACCTGTTTGCACAGGGCGCCTGCTTTTCCGCGCGCGAAAAAGTGGAGGAGCGCCGCTTAAAGGGCTATCTCTTCCTCGGAAATGACCTCGTGCGCTACAACATCGGCATGGAGATGACGATCAATGGTTCTCCGGCATACTATGCGCTGATTGCAGCCGGTGTGAACTGGTATGAAGCAGAAAAAGAATGTGAACTGATCCTCGACGGAACGGAGGAGCTGGAATTTGTTGTAAGCTCCATGGAAAGCGGAAAACGAAACCGCTATACCATGAAGCTGGACGGGCTGCCCAAACGGCCGCCGAAGACAACACGGATTCGTCTGCGTCTGGAGTATGATTCTCCGGTTACGTGTCAGATCACCGCAGAGGATTTAGGTTTTGGCGATATGTTCCCGGCAAGCCACAAAATCTGGCACGAGACGATGGGGGAGGTGTAAACGATGAGCGGTTATATTTTATGTCAGGTCAAACGGGCGAAAAATCCGTATTATATTTCCAACATCAGCACAAATATTTATTCCATCGAGGAACTGTGTTATTATCTGTACCACAACATCTATCTGCTGGACGAGACCATCATTAACGAGCAGCTGCTGGTGTGGATGAAAGAAGAACTCCACTTAAGAAGACTGTACCAGCGTCTCTACGTCCTTCTGGAGGAGAAAAAGAACATCGGTGAGTTTATCCTGCCGATCTTCAAGGAGATCAATTATCTTTCCCACGATCAGTTCCGTGAGATGAATGAGCGCCTGAAACGGTTCGAGGAGCAGCCGGAGATTGTGCGGAAAAAAATCAAGGGAGACTACCTTGTTGACCACGAAAAATATATCAATGCGATCCAGGTTTACCAGGAAACGCTGAAAGATACCGAGGAAAACGAAACCAACATGGGAAGCCAGTTCACCGGAAGTATTTACAACAACATGGGCTGTGCCTACGCAAGTCTGTTCCAGATGAATGAAGCACTTACGTGCTTTCAGAAAGCAAATGAAGAGCTGCACACGAAAGCATCGTTAAAGAGCTGGCTGTTTGCGGTCTACATGAGCAAAGGACAGGACGCCTATGAGCAGATGTGCACCGAGCGGAAAGTGGATGCCGAGACGAGACGGGAGATGGACCGCCAGATCACCGAGGCAATGCATGTCGAGCTCCCGCGCGATCTGGACGAAGCTCTTGCGGCGTGGACACGGGAATATCATAAAAATACCGGACTTTGAACAAAAAGAACAAAAAAATTACTTGACAGCAAAAAAGAATGGAACTATAATACAGCCCATAAGAAAAAAATAAATACTTCGAAACCGATGAAGTGGAGATAACGTTGGAAGCGCACTCACAGAGAGCCCGGGCAGGTGGAAGCCGGACAGAAAGCGGATCAGCAAATGGACCACGGAGGGTACAGGGAAAAGCGGGAAACCGTCTGAGTATTCTGTAACGTGCAGGCATACGTTAGTTGCCAGGAATATGATCGTATTCTGCAGAGCGTGTGAGCAATCGCAAAACAAGGTGGCACCACGAGTATAAAAATATACCCGCCCTTGGCAAAGAACAAAGTGATTCTTTGCCGGGGGCGGTTTTTTGTATATCAGAAATTGGTTCTGAGGACCAGTGTTGATGACAGCCTTTGCAGACACAAGGAGAGGAGATAACAAGATGAAACAGATGACGTTAGAAGAAATTTCAAAAGCAGCCGCATCGGGAGCTTTTCGGAAAATCCCGGTAAGCAGAGAAATTTATTCGGATATCCGTACACCAGTAGAAACACTGAAAGTCCTGCAGGGCGTCAGCAGCCACTGCTACATGCTCGAAAGCGTGGAGGATAAAAAACAGTGGGGAAGATACACTTTTCTCGGCTACGATCCGTCGCTGGAACTCACCTGTGTCAACGGAAACCTGACAATCACCGCCGATGCGGCAGAGATGAAAAAAGTAGAAGATATTCCGGAAAGCCACGAAGAACAGCTTCCGACCGGACAGATCCGGCTGACCGCAAAGACAGCCCATCCGGGAGCCGTCATCAAAACCCTGATTGAGAAAAATAAAAGTCCGAAGATCGCGACACTGCCGACCTTCACCGGCGGCCTCGTCGGATACTTCTCTTACGATTACATCAAGTACAGCGAGCCGATCTTAAAGCTGGACGCAGAAGATCAGGAACATTTCAAAGATGTCGACCTGATGCTGTTCGATAAGGTCATCGCCTATGATAATTACCGTCAGAAAATCGTACTGATGCTTAATATCGAAACCGAAAATCTCGAAGAAAATTACGAAAAAGCCGTACAGGAACTCGAAAAAATGGAAGAGCTGATCCGCTTCGGAAAACCGGCCGAGACGAAAGCCGGCCACCTGAAATCCGAGTTCCGCCCGCTCTTCAATGAGAAAGCGTACTGTGAGAAAGTCGAGCAGGTCAAACATTATATCCACGAGGGAGACCTCTTCCAGCTCGTTCTCTCCAACCGGCTCGAAGCTGATTTTGAGGGAAGCCTCCTCGATACGTACCGCGTTCTCCGCACGACGAATCCGTCGCCGTACATGTTCTACTTCTCGAGTGATGATGTCGAGATCGCCGGTGCATCCCCGGAAACTCTCGTAAAAGTCGAGGACGGAGAGGTCCGGACCTTCCCGCTTGCCGGAACGCGGCCGAGAGGAAAGAGCTATGAAGAAGACCAGCGGCTGGAAAAAGAACTCCTCGCCGATGAAAAAGAGCGTGCCGAGCACAACATGCTGGTTGATCTGGGAAGAAACGATCTCGGAAAGATCTGTGATTTCGGAACCGTGGAAGTAGAAAAATACATGTCAATCGAGCGTTACTCCCACGTCATGCACATCGGTTCCACTGTAAAAGGACAGCTTCGGAAAGACAAGACCGCAGTCGATGCCATCGATTCCGTTCTCCCGGCCGGAACCCTCTCCGGTGCACCAAAGCTCCGTGCCTGCCAGATCATCAACGAGCTGGAAAACAACAAGCGCGGCATTTACGGCGGTGCGATCGGCTATCTGGATTTCACCGGAAATATGGACACCTGCATCGCAATCCGGCTTGCGTTTAAGAAAAACGGAAAAGTGTTCGTCCGCTCCGGCGCCGGCATTGTAGCCGACAGCGTACCGGAAAAAGAGCATCAGGAATGCATCAACAAAGCAAAGGCCGTGATGGTCGCACTTGCAGAGGCAGAAGGAGGAAGCAACTTATGATACTGCTGGTAGATAATTATGACAGTTTTTCCTATAACCTGTATCAGCTCGCCGGTTCGATCAATCCGGACATGAAGGTCATCCGGAACGACGAGATGACAATCGACGAAATCCGCGCACTGGCACCGGCATCCATCATTTTATCTCCCGGACCGGGCCGTCCGGAGCAGGCAGGCCGATGCATGGAGATTGTAGAAAAATTAGGCGGCGAGATCCCGATCCTCGGTGTCTGCCTCGGCCATCAGGCAATCTGTGCCGCGTACGGCGCGACCGTCACCTATGCGAAACAGCTGATGCACGGCAAACAGTCCGAGACAACGCTGGATCTTACCTCGGAATTATTCCAGGGGCTGCCCAAAACCGTTCCGGTTGCAAGATACCATTCCCTCGCAGCTGATGAAGCGACACTGCCGGAAACCTTAAAGGTAACGGCAAGAACCGCAGACGGCGAGGTCATGGCAGTCGAGGACAGTGAGAAAAAGATCTACGGAGTCCAGTTCCATCCGGAATCCATTCTGACCCCGCAGGGCAGACAGATGGTAGAAAACTTCTTAAAAATTACAAGATAGATCACAGGACAGCAAAGAAAGAGAGGAACAGAATATGATTCGGGAAGCGATTGTAAAACTGGTAAATAAAGAGAACTTAACCTACGAGATGGCAGAGGGCGCCATGGATGAAATCATGGGAGGAAAAGCCGATCCGATCCAGATCAGCGCATTTTTAACTGCCATGACGATGAAAGGCGAGACAATCGAAGAGATCACCGCATGTGCCAACGGCATGAGAAAGCACGGTGTTCCCATGGAACATGACAAGGATGTTCTGGAAATCGTCGGAACCGGCGGAGATAAATCCAATTCCTTCAACATCTCCACAACAGCATCCCTTGTGATCTCTGCAGGCGGCGTCGCAGTTGCAAAACACGGAAACCGCGCCGCATCGAGCAGATCCGGCGCAGCCGACTGTCTCGAAGCGCTCGGCGTCAAAATCGACCTGGAGCCGGAGAAAAACAAAGAAGTTCTGGAAAAACTTGGAATCTGTTTCCTGTTCGCACAGAAATACCACATGTCCATGAAATACGTGGCACCGGTCCGCAAGGTGCTCGGCATCCGAACCATTTTCAACATCCTCGGACCGCTGACCAACCCGGCAGCAGCCACGATGCAGGTGATGGGTGTCTACGAGGAAGCACTTGTCCGCCCGATGGCAGAAGTTCTCTCCAATCTTGGTGTCAAACGCGGCATGGTTGTCTACGGCCAGGACTGCCTCGATGAAATTTCCTTAAGCGCACCGACAAGCGTCTGCGAGATCAAGGACGGAACGTTTGAGGAATACGTCATCACACCGGAAGAGTTCGGCATGACCCGCTGTACCAAAGAAGAGCTGGTCGGCGGAACCCCGCAGGAGAATGCTGAAATTACGAAAGAAATTCTTGCAGGAAAGAAAGGCCCGGCAAGAGACGCTGTTGTCCTGAATGCCGCCGCAGCCCTTCATGTAGCAAAAGAAATCCCGATGCAGGACGCTGTAAAACTGGCAGAGGAGCTGATCGACAGCGGAAAAGCACAGAAAAAACTCGAAGAGTTTGTGTCACTCGCCAACAGATTGGCAGAAGAGGAATAAACATATGATACTGGAAACGATTGCAGAAGCCACAAGAAAACGTGTCGCTGCAGAAAAAGAGAAGTGTTCTCTTGCAGAAATGAAAGAAAAAGCAACGGCGATGAACCCGGATACTGGATTCCCGTTTGAACAGACGCTGAAAAAGCCGGGCATGTCCTTTATCTGCGAGGTAAAAAAAGCCTCCCCATCGAAGGGCATCATCGCAGAAGATTTCCCCTATCTGGAGATCGCAAAGGAATATGAAGCGGCCGGTGCCTCCGCCATTTCCTGCCTGACCGAGCCGGAATACTTCAAAGGCGACAAGCGTTACTTAAAAAAAATTGCAGAAACCGTATCCATCCCGGTTCTGCGGAAAGATTTTACCGTGGATCCCTATATGATCTACGAGGCAAAGGTGCTCGGAGCCACCGCTGTCCTTCTGATCTGTGCGCTGCTGCCGGAGGAAACCTTAAAAGAATATCTGGAAACAGCGCATTCCCTCGGCCTTTCCGCTCTTGTGGAAGCCCACGATGAGGCGGAGGTTGCACAGGCCATGCGCGCCGGAGCAAGGATCATCGGCGTCAACAACCGCAACTTAAAAGATTTCACGGTCGATATCCACAACAGTGAGCGGCTGCGGGAGCTTGTCCCGGAAAACATTGTTTTCGTATCCGAGAGCGGCATCAAAACGCCGGAGGATGTCGGAAGACTGTATCAGAATAAAACCGATGCCGTTCTGATCGGCGAAACGCTGATGCGGAGCAGCAACAAAAGAGCAGAGCTTGAAAAACTCTCTTCAATATGTTAAAGTGGTAACGTAAGTGCGCAAAACAAAACAGAGCGCACGGGGAGTCAAACGTTATGGAAGAACAGACCAGAATCAAAATCTGCGGGCTCACACGGCTGGAAGACATCGATGCGGTGAATGAACTGAAGCCCGAATATGTCGGCTTTGTCTTTGCAAAAAGCCGCAGACAGATTACAAAAGAACATGCCGTGACGCTGCGGCGCTATCTGGATCCCGAAATCCAGGCGGTCGGCGTCTTTGTGAACGAGCTTCCGGCGATTGTCGCAGGATACCTCGAAGAGGGCGTCATCGATCTGGCACAGCTCCACGGAAATGAGAGTGAAGAATATATCCATTCGCTCCGGTTCCGCACCGGCGGGGAACTGATCAAGGCATTTTCCATCAAAACCAGGGAGGACGTCGAAAAGGCGAAAAAAAGCAGCGCCGATTACATCCTTCTCGACCACGGAAAAGGCGGTACCGGCGAATCGTTCGACTGGTCACTGATCAGAAACATGGACCGCCCGTATTTCCTTGCGGGAGGCCTGAACGCCGAAAATGTGGAACAGGCGATTTTACAGACACATCCCTTCGCCGTCGACATCAGCAGCGGTGTCGAGACAGACGGCGTAAAGGATCCGAAAAAAATCACAGAATGCATAAGGAGGATAAGACATGTCTGACGGAAGATTTGGTATTCACGGAGGCCAGTACATACCGGAAACTCTGATGAATGAAATTATCAATTTGGAAAAACAGTACAATTATTATAAAAACGATCCGGAGTTCTGCCAGGAGCTCGATGACCTGCTGAAAAATTACGCGGGCCGCCCGTCCCTTCTCTACTACGCAGAGAAAATGACAAAGGATCTCGGCGGAGCAAAAATTTACCTCAAACGAGAGGATCTGAACCACACCGGAGCCCACAAAATCAACAACGTGCTCGGACAGTGCCTCCTCGCAAAAAGAATGGGAAAAACCCGTGTCATCGCAGAGACCGGAGCCGGCCAGCACGGTGTGGCAACCGCAACGGCAGCAGCGCTGATGGGACTTGAGTGTGAGATCTTCATGGGAAAAGAAGACACCGACCGTCAGGCCCTCAATGTATACCGGATGGAGCTTCTCGGTGCAAAAGTAAATGCCGTTACTACCGGAACTATGACCTTAAAAGATGCCGTCAATGAGGCGATGCGCGAGTGGGTATCACGTGTCGATGACACCCACTACGTTCTCGGTTCCGTTATGGGTCCGCATCCGTTCCCGACCATCGTCCGCGATTTCCAGGCTGTCATCAGCAAAGAGGCAAGAGAGCAGATCCTCGAAAAAGAAGGAAAACTCCCGAAAGCCGTCATGGCATGCGTCGGCGGCGGAAGCAATGCGATGGGTATGTTCTATAACTTCATCAATGACAAAAATGTCCGCCTGATTGGATGCGAGGCAGCAGGACGCGGCGTCAACACCGCAGAGACTGCAGCAACCATTGCAACCGGAACACTCGGCGTCTTCCACGGTATGAAATCCTACTTCTGCCAGGATAAATACGGTCAGATCGCACCGGTTTACTCGATTTCCGCAGGTCTTGACTACCCGGGCATTGGACCGGAGCATGCATATCTGCATGACATCGGCCGCGCCGAATACGTTCCGGTAACGGACGATGAGGCAGTAGAAGCTTTTGAATACCTCGCAAGAACCGAGGGTATCATCTGTGCGATCGAGAGTGCCCATGCAGTAGCCCATGCGATGAAGATCGCAAAAGAATTTGATCCGGAAGACTCCATCATCATCTGCCTGTCCGGACGCGGAGACAAAGACGTAGCAGCCATTGCAAGATACAGAGGGAGGGACCTTCATGAGTAAAGTAACAGAAGCATTTTCAAACGGCAAAGCATTCATTCCGTTTCTGACAGCCGGAGATCCGAACATTGAAAAAACAGAGAATTATATTCTGGAGCTCGAAAAAGCAGGCGCAGACCTGATCGAGATCGGAATCCCGTTTTCCGATCCGATCGCCGAGGGCGTTGTCATCCAGGAGGCAGACCTCCGTTCCTTAAAAGCCGGAACCACCACCGATAAAATTTTCGATATGGTAGCCTCCGTGCGCAAAAAAACAGACATTCCGCTGGTGTTTATGACCTACTTAAACCCGGTGTTCCATTACGGATACGAGCCGTTCTTTACAAAATGCGAGGAAGTCGGCATCAATGGCATCATCATCCCGGATATGCCGTATGAGGAAAAAGGCGAATTAAACGATATTGCGCGCAGCCATCAGGTAGATGTCATTTCTCTGATTGCGCCGACGTCTGAGCAGCGCATCCAGAAAATTGCCGCAGACGCCGAAGGTTTTATCTACCTCGTATCGTCTCTGGGCGTTACCGGTGTCAGAAGCGAGATCAAGACAGACCTCGATTCCATGATCGCCGCAATCCGCAAAGTAACCGATATTCCGGTAGCCGTAGGCTTCGGCATCAACACGACCGATCAGGCAGCCAACATTGCAAAAATTGCGGACGGTGTCATCGTCGGAAGCGCTATCGTCAAAATGATTGCGAAGTACGGCACTCATGCGGAGCAGCACATCTATACGTATGTCCGCATGATGAAGGAAGCTGTCATGACAGCAAATAAATAAAACCCGCGTCATTGCGTGTTTGAAAAAACTGTGTTAAGATGAGAGCGTGTCTGAAACAAACCGTTTTGGACACGCTTTTTCAACGTAAAATACCTGACCGGCTTTCGAAAAAGCCGGATAGAATATGGAGGAAAAACGTGTTAGATGTATGTTTACTGGGAACAGGCGGTATGATGCCTCTGCCAGGCAGACGCCTGACCGCCCTGATGACCCGATACAACGGAAGCAGCCTTCTGATCGACTGCGGCGAGGGAACCCAGGTTGCCATCAAGGAAAAAGGCTGGACCTTTAAGCCGATTGATGCCATCTGCTTCACCCATTACCACGCAGACCACATCAGCGGCCTTCCAGGACTTCTCCTGACGATGGGAAACACTGACCGGAGAGAACCGCTGACCATGATCGGCCCAAAAGGCCTGGAGCGCGTCGTCAATTCACTGCGTGTCATCTGCCCGGAGCTGCCGTTTCCGATTGTATTTCACGAGGTGACAGCGCCGGAGGAAGTGATCGAGATGAACGGCTACAAAATCACAGCCTTCCGCGTGCAGCACAATATCACCTGCTACGGCTATTCGCTGGAGATCTCCCGCAAGGGAAAATTCGATGTGGAGCGCGCTAAAGCACAGGAAATTCCGATTAAATGCTGGAATCCGCTGCAGAAAGGCGAGACTGTCACCCTGGATGGAAAGACGTATACGCCGGACATGGTCCTCGGCCCTGTCAGAAAGGGACTGAAGGTGACCTACTGCACCGATACCCGCCCGATTCCGTCGATCTCTGAACATGCGAAAGGCTCCGACCTTTTCATCTGCGAGGGAATGTACGGCGAGCCGGAAAAACAGGCAAAAGCAAAAGAATTTAAGCATATGACCTTCTACGAGGCGGCAAAACTGGCAAAAGATGCCGAGGCTGCCGAAATGTGGCTGACCCACTTTTCCCCGTCGCTCGTCGGCCCGCAGCGGTACATGGATGAGGTACAGAAGATTTTCCCGGCCGCAGAGCTTGGAAAAGACGGAAGATCAGTAGAACTGTTATTTGAAGAGGAAACGAAAAATGAGTGAAAAAGATACCCTGATTCTTGCAATTGAGAGCTCCTGCGATGAAACCGCAGCCTCCGTCGTGAAAAACGGAAGATGTGTGCTGTCTAACATTATTTCATCCCAGATCGCCATCCATACCCTGTATGGCGGCGTTGTGCCGGAAATTGCATCCAGAAAACATATCGAAAAAATCAACCAGGTTGTAGAAGCGGCCTTAAAAGAAGCCGATGTCACTCTGGATGATATCGATGCGATCGGTGTTACGTACGGCCCTGGCCTTGTCGGCGCACTTCTCGTCGGCGTGGCAGAGGCAAAAGCGATCGCCTATGCAAAAAAGAAACCGCTGGTCGGCGTTCACCATATTGAAGGCCACGTCTCGGCGAACTATATCGAACACCCGGATCTGGAGCCGCCGTTCCTGTGTGAAATCATCTCCGGAGGCCATACCCATCTTGTCATTGTAAAAGATTACGGTTCTTTCGAAATCCTCGGAAGAACGAGAGACGACGCAGCCGGAGAAGCCTTCGACAAGGTAGCCCGTGCCATCGGACTCGGCTATCCGGGCGGACCGAAGATCGACAAGCTGGCAAAAGAAGGAAACCCGCACGCCATCGACTTCCCGCGTGCCCACATGGAGGATGCGCCGTATGACTTCAGCTTCAGCGGCGTAAAATCTGCCGTTTTAAACCATCTGAACAAATGCCGGATGACAGGCGAACCAATTGTCGAAGCAGACATCGCTGCGTCCTTCCAGCAGGCCGTTGTGGACGTTCTGGTGGATAATGCCATCCGTGCGGCCAAAGATTACCATATGGACCGTCTGGCGATCGCCGGCGGCGTTGCATCGAACGGGGCACTCCGCGCGGCGATGGAAGCAGCATGTGAAAAAGAGGGCATCCGCTTTTACCGTCCGTCCCCGATCTTCTGTACCGACAATGCGGCCATGATCGGTGTGGCAGCTTACTACGAGTACCAGAAGGGAACCCGCCACGGCTGGGACCTGAATGCCGTACCGAACCTGAAGCTTGGAGAACGATAAGAAAAAGAAACTTCCGCAGCAGAACGGAGAAGAGAGATCTGCTGCGGAGTTTTTGTATTTGTAGAAAACGGAGGAAAAGATGAGCGAGAAGAAAGAAAAATACACTGCGGTTGTCCTGGCAGCCGGAAAGGGAACCCGGATGGGCGGAAGCGTAGCAAAACAGTTTCTGGAAATCGGAGGAAAACCAGTCGTGGTTTACGCGCTGGAGGTTTTTGAACATTCGCCGGAGATTGACCAGATCATTCTTGTGACAGGTGCGGATAAAATAGAATACTGTCAGAAAGAGATTATCGAAAAATATGGAATTAAGAAAACTGTTTCCGTATGCGCAGGCGGAAGGGAACGGTATGAATCTGTCTGGAAAGCATTGCAGACGCTGAAAAGCCTGGAAAGCGAACAGGATCAGAAGACCGATTACGTTCTGATTCACGATGGCGCCCGCCCGTTTTTAAACCAGGAAATGCTGGAACGTCTCTGCGCATGTGTAAAAGAAGAAAAAGCCTGTGTCCTTGGCATGCCGGTCAAGGATACCATCAAGCTTACCGATGAAAACGGAAAAATCAGGGAAAGCCCGCGAAGAGATCTCGTATGGCAGGCACAGACCCCGCAGGCCTTTGCAGCAGAGCTTCTGTTTCCGGCATTCGAAAAACTGATGCAGCATTCCACAGAAGGAATCACCGACGATGCCATGGTTGTGGAGCAGGAGATGGGAATCGCATCAGTGATGGTAAAAGGCGGCTATGAAAATATAAAAATCACAACACCGGAGGATCTGCTCGTTGCAGAGAGCTTTCTGGCAGAAAAATAGAAAAAAGCAAAATACAGAAAGCAAACTATAAATGGATAAAAACAAATGTGTGAATTGCAAAACAGGGAAAAACAGCGAAAACGAAAAAGAAATTGAAAAAAATGTAAAAAAAATTCAAAAAAGTGGTTGACATTCTGAAACACTGCTGATATAATAACGAATGTCGCTGAGCGAGAGAGATAAAAACGCAAAGCTGACAAGCCAAAAACTGAGATGATTTCGGGAGTTACCGAGATTTGAATTCACACACGGAGAGGTATCGAAGCGGTCATAACGAGGCGGTCTTGAAAACCGTTTGTCCGAAAGGGCGCGTGGGTTCGAATCCCACCCTCTCCGCTCAAAACTCAGTTAATTGAATATCTGATTATGAATCAGGCAAACTATGGAGAAGTACCCAAGCTGGCTGAAGGGGCTCCCCTGGAAAGGGAGTAGGTCGTTAATAGCGGCGCGAGGGTTCAAATCCCTCCTTCTCCGCTCGGCTTTGAAAAAAGTTGAAAAAAGCTATTGACAAATGCAAATGAGTTTGATAAAATAAACGAGTTGCTGATCGAGAGAACAGCGAAGAACCTTGGTAATTAAACAATGAAACACATCCTCGAAAGTTCTGAATAAGTAATTCAAAACGATCGAAAGATCCTTTAAAACAGTAAAAGGGATAAATTAGCTAGTATGTTGATTTTGAACTTGGAACAAACATTTTATCAGAGAGTTTGATCCTGGCTCAGGATGAACGCTGGCGGCGTGCTTAACACATGCAAGTCGAGCGAAGCAGTTAAGTTGATTTCTTCGGATTGATTCTTAATTGACTGAGCGGCGGACGGGTGAGTAACGCGTGGGTGACCTGCCCCATACCGGGGGATAACAGCTGGAAACGGCTGCTAATACCGCATAAGCGCACAGAGCTGCATGGCTCGGTGTGAAAAACTCCGG
>NZ_CDRRUH010000067.1:0-16500 GCF_977045365.1 Fusicatenibacter sp. | reverse complement strand
ATGTAATCTGGCCGACACCAAACGTAACATCGCCCATGATGAATTTTTTGAAATCCTGGTAGAAAATCTCCTCCGGAGATTTATCCTTCAGATTGCTTCCTGCGCGGAACATTTCGGATGCAAACTCCGGAATGCTGATGCCTGCAATGTCTGCCAGCGCCTCTGCTGCAGCTTTGTCAAGAAACGTACACGTCGGTGACCGGAACATCAGCGTATCGGAAATGATGGCTGCGCAGAGCAGTCCTGCGATGTTCGGCGCGATCTCCAGCTCTTTTTCCTTATAAATTTCATACATAATCGTTCCCGTGCAGCCCACCGGCTCATTGCGGAACATAACCGGCGCCATCGTCTCGAGCGAGCCCAGACGGTGATGGTCGATGATCTCGAGAATCTCCGCCTCTTTGACGTTGTCAACCGCCTGCGATTCCTCATTGTGATCGACGAGAATCAGTTTCTTTCCTGCATTTCCAATCAGGTTCCGGCGGGAAATCGTTCCCACGTATTTTCCTTTCTTATTCAGAATCGGGAAATCGCGGTGTCTCTGATTTTTCATGACTTCTTTAATATCATCGAGGAAATCTTCGGTATTGAACGTAATCAGATTGCTTCTGCGCATCAGATATTTGACCGGAATACTCTGGTTGATCAGACGCGCAATCGTATACGTGTCATGCGGACTGCTGATGATCACACAGCATTTTTCCTCTGCAAATTTCTGAATCGTTTTCGTCACCTTTGCGCCAAGTCCGACGATAATGCAGCTTGCATCCATCTCGATTGCACAGAGCTGGTCCTCCGCACGGTTTCCGAGGATGACAAGGTCATCTTTTTCGATATAGTTCTCCATCGTATCCGGATGGAACGCGCCGACAACGACTTTTCCGCGGATAAAATATCCATGCTCATTTCCGACAATGACAGATCCGTCCAGCGTCTCTGCCATACTGCGGTACTGTGTTCTCGCAAGGGACATGACATGGCTGTCATACGAATCCATGTAGGATTCCGCGATATCGCTGACGGTAATGACACCCTGCAGATCGTTCTCCGGCGAGGTGATCGGCAGTGTGACTACATTGTTGTTTTTCATCATGGAATACGCTTTTTTCACGGAAATCGTACCCGGCACACTCGGCACCTCGTGGATTTCAATCTCCTTTACCTGCGTTCCCGCATTCGGCAGATAACCCGGTGCACGCACGCCGAAGCGTTTCAGCACATACTCGGTCTCCTCATTAATCTGACCGGCACGACGTGCCACGTAAGTTTTTGTTTTATCCGTTCTGTTTTTGATATCCGCATAGGCAATCGCCGAGCAGATCGAATCCGTATCCGGATTTTTATGTCCAATTACATAAACTCTTGAATTTGATTTCATAATAGTACTCCTCCCTTCTGTATGTTGATGATATACAGTAAGTTCGTCTCAGTAATTTCGGTAACGACTACACACATCTTACCATCCTTTTTTCATCTGGTCAAAGAAAATCTTTTATGTTAAGATAAACGCAGATAGAAAAACGTGCAAAATTGAACCCGATTTTTTCATAAATCCACAATTTTCCTCTCGTTTTCCTGTTATTCTTACGAAAAAGGGGTGTTTCATTATGTCAGATGAAAAATTAACCATGGATGACTTCTCCGCAGAGCTGGAAGCTTCCTTCAAAAAAATCGAGGAAGGCGACATGCTCACCGGAACCGTCATCTCCGTAGATGAAAAAGAAGTGATTCTCGATCTGAAATACTACGCAGAGGGCGTCATCCGCGCCGAGGACTTCAGCAATGAGCCTGGATTCTCCTTAAAAGACGCTGTCCAGGCCGGCGACGAAATCACCGCAACCGTCATCCGCAAAGACGACGGCCACGGCAACATCCTCCTCTCCCGCGCAGAAGCAAACGATATCCTCGCATGGGAAAAACTCGCACAGTACAAAGAAGAGAAAACCGTGCTGGATGTGAAAGTCAAAGGAATCGTAAACGCCGGTGTTATCGCTTACGTCGAAGGAATCCGCGGCTTCATCCCGGCTTCCAAACTCTCCCTGAACTACGTGGAAGATCTGAATGAATACTTAAACAAAGACATTCAGGTACAGGTTTTTGACCTCGACAAAGAAAAAGACCGCCTGATCCTCTCCGCCCGCGAAATTCTCCGCGAGAAAGCAGACGAAGAACGCAAAGAGAAAATTTCCAATGTAGAAGTCGGCCTCGTCACCGAAGGAACCGTTGAGAGCCTGCAGCCATACGGCGCCTTCATCAGCCTCGGAAACGGCCTCTCCGGCCTCGTCCACATCTCCCAGATCTGCGCCAAACGAATCAAACATCCATCCGCAGTCCTGGCAGTCGGCGATAAAGTCAAAGTAAAAGTCATCGCCATCAAAGACGGCAAACTCAGTCTTTCCATGAAAGCCCTCGATGACGTTGCAGCTGAGGAGATCCAGGAAGAAACCATAGAACTCCCGGAGACAGAGGAAGTGACAACGACACTGGGATCACTGTTTAAAAATATTAAGCTGAACTAAATTTTTGTCCATCGAAAAGAACTCCAAAAAAACAGACTTTCCGTCCCCACACATTCCTGTGTGCTCCGGAAAGTCTGTTTTCTATTACAAAAGTTTTATTACAAATTCTATGATAAGAATTCGATCAGCCTTTTACAGCTCCAATTACAATACCTTTTACAAAATATTTCTGGAAGAACGGATACACAACCAGAATTGGAAGTGCTCCCATAACTGCAACGGCCATTTTGATACCGGTTGCCGGAAGTGTGATGTTCTGTGTTAATGCTCCGCCGGAAGCACCGCTCATCAGATACTGCACATCCAGAAGCATCTTATTCAGCAGAACCTGAATGCTGTACAGTTTATCATTATTAATATAGTACAGACCGTTCAGCCAGTCATTCCAATATCCAAGGCCGACCAGAAGTGCCAGTGTTGCAATGATCGGCGTAGACATCGGAAGGACAATTTTTGCCAGAATTCTCCACTCACCTGCTCCGTCAATTCTTGCAGCCTCGATGACCGCATCAGGAATGTTGGTGGTGAAATACGTTCTCATCATGATGACATAGAAAGCTCCCATCAGAAGATTTGGAACAATCAGTGCCCAGATGGTATTTTTAATATGAAAGATTCCAGTCCACATCATATAGGACGGTACCAAGCCGCCGTTGAACAACATCGTAAAGAAAATCACAAAGGAGAAAAATGCTTTTCCCGGAAGATCTTTTCTTGACAGCGGATAGGCAAACAGTGTTGTCAGAGTCAGGTTTGCCACGGTTCCAACTACCGTTACCAGTGCGGAAATGATATAGCCTCTTACAATACTGCCGGATTCTACCAGCAGTGTTTTGTATGCATCAAAACTGATCTCGCGCGGCCAGAAAGAATATCCGTATTTTAACAGAACATTCTCTTTGGTGATGGATGACATGATCAGCAGGATAAACGGGACGATACACATAGCGGACAGTAAGATCATAATCACATTGGCTGCAATCTGAAAGCCTTTATTTCTTTCAACCATTTTTTCATACTCTCCCTTCGCTTAGAATAATGCGCTGTTTTCGTCCAGTCTTCGAACAACCAGGTTTGCAATCAGTACCAGTGCAAATCCTACCAGTGACTGATAAAGACCTGCTGCAGATGCCATACCGATGTTGTTCAGCTCCATCAATCCACGATATACGTAAGTATCGATGGTGTTTGTCACGTCGATCAGCGGTCCGCTGTTCATTGGTACCTGATAGAACAGTCCGAAATCGGAATAGAAAATACGTCCTACGCTCATCAGGGTCAGTGTGATAATGGTTGTTTTCAGTCCCGGCAGTGTGATATGCAGAATTCTCTGCCAGCGGTTCGCACCGTCAATGGATGCAGACTCATAAAGGCTGGCATCCAGTCCTACTACCGTTGCATAATAGATAATGCAGTTATATCCCAGGTTTTTCCATACATTGACAAAGATCAAAATGAATGGCCAGTACTTCGGATCAGAATACCATCCGATGCCCTGTTTTCCCATTGGTTTCAGAATACTGTTATTAATGAATCCGGCATCTGTGCTGAGGAATCCATATACCAGGTAGCTGACAACGACGATAGAAATCAGGAACGGTACCAGAATTAACGTCTGGTATATTTTCTTTCCCATCGTGGAACGGATTTCATTCAGCAGAATTGCCACTGCAATTGCAAGTACGGTTCCGACTACGATAAAGATTACGTTGTATCCCAGTGTGTTTCTTGTAATTGTCCAGGCATCTTTTGTCTTGAACAAAAACTCAAAGTTTTTCAGGCCTGTAAACGGGCTTTTCAGGATTCCCAGGCTGTAATTATATTTCTTGAATGCAATAATAATTCCAGCCATGGGCATATAGTTATTGATAAATAAGTATACAAGTCCCGGAAGCAGCATCAGATACAGGGGAATAAATCTGCGGATTTTACCCCAATTTCTTTTCATCTTCCCAGCCTCCATTATTTGTTGGCTTCCAGCCAAGCGTCTAACTGTTTCTGTTTCTCTGCAATGATGGTATCTGCTCCTGCAGCTTTCAGCTCATCCAGGAATTTCGGAATGGTAGTTTCCGGATCCAGGGAACCGCACTCCAGCGCCGGACCATATTTTGCCACAACGTTTGCACATGCAGTTACTTCATTTTGTACTTCTGTGTTGTCCCATGCAAAACCTTTGGCTGGAGAAACTGTCGCATCTTTGTTAAATTCCTGAATCTGATCCCAGATATCTGAATCAAGACCTTCCCAAATATAAGAAATTGTCTCGTTTGGCCATGCCCAGGGAAGACTGGTATAGCCTGTATTGCTGGCATTAACTCCTTCTGGATAATTAACGATTCCCTTTTCCTTATCTACAAATTCATAATGCTTTCCTTCTAAACCATTGATAAAAAGATTGGCCAGATCCGGGTTCGTGTAGATCTCATTTAATACCTGTACAGCTCTTTCCGGTTTTTCACTATTGTGCGGTACATACCATACAATATCGACACGTGTTGTGGTGGTATATGGTTTTACCATCTCCAGAACAACAACTTCCTTTCCTACCTCTTTTTCCATCTCTTTTTCAATACCCGGCTTGGTATTTGTGAAACGTCCAAATCCTTTTCCTGCACCAATCAGGCTGTTTGCGTTTTCAGTGGAAGTAGAAGCATCCGGCATGATCAGGCCTTTCTGTGCCCAATCATAACGAAGTTTCATTTCGTTCATATATTCATCTGTTCCATAATAATTGATAACGGTTGTATTATCTCCAGATGCACTTTCCAGTGATCCAATATCTCCGCCCAGATCATCCTGATCTGTCATCAAGCTCATAGAACCATTATTTGATACAATTGGATATACATCCGGATACATTTCTTTTACTTTCTCCAGAAGCGGTTCTAACTCTTCTTCTGTTTTGATAGAGCTGTAATCAATTCCAGTTGCATCTGCCATCTCTTTGTTCATGGCAAATCCCCATCCGGTTGCTTTCTCTTTATTTGCTGGAACTCCATAAATATCGCCATTAAAAGTTACACATTTCCAATCAGAATCGCTGATCTGGGATTTCATATCACTTCCATAACTGTCCAGATAATCCGTGATCGGAACAATCTGTCCGCTGCTGATTGCGGATGTTACATTACCGCAATATTCATACATCAGATCCAGTTTTTCAGAAGATGCCAGTGTCAGGTTGACCTGCTGATCATAACTTCCAAATCCAACACGAGTCAGCTCAACTTTAGTATTGAATTTTTCCTCGGTGATTTTGCTTGCTGCCTCAGAAATTTTTGCGCAGTCATCTGTGCTGGCATCGCCAGGTGCCAGAATTTTTACCGTATAACTGTCCTGATTGCTGCTGTCTGCGCTCTTGGAAGATCCGTCATTTGAGCTGGACGCGTTATCGCTTCCGCAGCCTGCCAGCATACTTCCTGCCATAACAGAGACAAGTAACAGTGCCATTGCTTTTTTCTTATTCATTGCAGTTCTCTCCTTTGTTCTTTTCTTTGTTTTACGAATAGCTATATCCTATCAAAGAAATATCTCTTTCTCTATAAAATCTGTGACTTTCTCTTTATATATTGTGACATACCACTGTAACTTTCGTTATTTTAACGAATCTGTATACTTATTTCTTGAAAACACACGACATCTATATTAGAATAAATGGCATGTTCCAATAGTTGGAACGCTCACACGATTTTTCTTATATTGTTATATTCTTGGAGGCTCTTATGTTATCTCGTAAAAATTTTTACATCTCATCAAAAATTTTTTTCACCCTTATAAGCCTTATCATGCTTATTCCGCTTACATTTCTGACGATATTTTTTGATTTCTACTCGCTTCGCCTGCTGAACCGCGAAATCGCTTCTGCAAACCGAAATGCTCTGTTTCTCTATCAGGAACAGTTAGAAGCAGATCTTTCCCAGATAGAAACCTCAATGGCACAGGACTGGGCTACGAACTGGAATTATCAGAAACTAAAATATAAACTTGATCCGCTCGATGTTCATTTAAATACACTCTCCATTGTGAATAAAGCACGGGAACAGCTTGCTCTGACAGAATGTCTCGGTGCTGTCTATATTTATTCTGCTCCCAATGATGTCTGCCGCTGTGCCTATCAGGACTGCTATTCCCATGAAGAATTAATAACAATGCAGAATTATGTAAAATCCCTTCATTTTGAATCAACTTCCAAATCCTGGTTTTACGATAAAGTCGGTGATAAATACTTTTTGGTCCGCCTTCTCGGCTTTTCCAACGCTTACAGTGTTTCTCTGGTAGATTTTGACCTTGTTATGGCTCCATCCCGTCTCGCCACGCAGACGCATAATGCCGGCTCGCTTGTCTATCTTTCCGATGACGGCACTGTATTAAATCCTTCCAACACCATTACAGAAAATAAACTGACCTTTTCGCAAAAAGATAATAACCATATCAAAAAGGGACGAAAAGAAAATTTCTTTGTTGTACAGGATCCTTTAAAATATGCCGATATTACCATGCTTTACCTTACCCCCTATCAGGGAAGCCAGTTTTATTTGAATGCGACACAGATGTTCGCCATTATTGCCTCTGCACTGGCACTGCTTCTGATTCCATTTATGTGCTTTTTTGCCATCAAATTTTATTTTTCTCCTTTAAGTGACGCAACAGCTACCATGGAGAAAATTCGAAACGGCCAGCTGGACTCAAAACTGCAGGAAACACAGTTTATCCGTGAATTTTCCGTCTTTAATTCCACCTTTAATCGAATGATGGATGAAATTCACCATCTGAAAATCCGCACTTATGAAAATAAACTGACCATTCAAAAATCTCAGCTGCAATATTTCCAGATTCAGCTGAAGCCTCACTTTTACCTGAACTGCCTGAAAACGCTTTACGGTATGATTCAGCAAAACAAAGGAAACGATGCGCAGCAGATGATTTTGTATGTTTCCCAGTATATCCGCTATACCTTCCGCGACAACAGCAGTCTTGTGCCGCTGCAGACGGAACTGAATCAGGTACAGAATTATTATAAACTCCAGAAGCTGAACACGAGAGATTCCTCTGAACTGACGATTTCTGCAGATCCTTCCGTTTCAGAATTTCCAGTTCCCATGCTCTGTATCCAGACTTTCGTTGAAAACTCCTTTAAGCACGGACGAATCCCCTGTCAGCCGCTCAATGTGCATATTGCCGTCCGGCTGACAGAAACAGAAGAAGGAAATTACTTAAACATCAGTATTCAGGATAATGGAACCGGCTTCCCGGACGAATTTCTGCAGTCCTTTCTGCAAAATGAAGAAGATACCACAGCCGGGCAGCATATCGGCATTCACAATCTCCGACAACGGCTTACCCTGCTCTACAAAGACAAGGCTGGACTGATCTGTATGAATGGTTCCTCCGGCGCCATGACAGAAATTATCCTGCCTGTACAGGAAGAACCGAATCCCAGTCCGGATTTAAAGAACAGCTTACTCTCAAAAGAAAATTTACTTTCACCCTAATGTGAAGAGGAGGAATCACGAATGAATGTATTGATTATTGATGATCAGCCCGATGTTGTCGCCGGTATTCATTCCGGCATCAACTGGGATGCTCTTTCCATCCGCCAGGTTTTCTGTGCCAACGACATTATCCATGCACGTGAAATTCTTTCAAACAACTCCGTGGATATCATGCTCTGCGATATCGAAATGCCGCTCGGCAGCGGTCTTGAACTTTATGAATGGGTTGCGGAGCATTTTCCGGAAATCAAATGTATTTTTCTTACCTCACATGAAGATTTTTCCTATGCACAAAAAGCACTGCGGCTCGGCGGATTCGATTATCTGATTCAGCCCGCTCCCTACAGTGCAATTGAAGCTTCCATTCAGAAAGCAGTTCTGCAGCTTCAGAAAGAAAGAAAAGAAAAATTTTACAGTGAATATGGAAACTATTTCAGCAAACGCGAAATGGATCTTCTTGATATGCTGTTAAATGAATTTCTGCAGAAACAGCCTGCAGAACCTCAGAATATTCTGAGTTTTCTGGACACGATCTCCATAAAGCTCGATCCAGACCGTTCCTGTATTCTGACTCTGATTGATATTCTTGAGCAGGACACGCCGCACCCTGTCCGCGATCTTTCGCTCCTTCGCTCTATCCTGCAGAATGTCGTTTCTGAGCTGTTTGAGCCGCTCACTAAAAAACTTCTTTTCTGCCATGTCCGCGAACAGGTTTTTGCTCTTATTTTATACGAAACCGATGATCTTACCAAAGATCAGGTACAAAATTATCTGCATACTTTTGTAGAAGCCGCTTCGCAGTATCTCCACTTTAAAACTGCATGCTACTGCGCTCATTCTGCAAATTTTCTTCTGCTGCCCGATAAAACACAGCAGCTTTTAGAGCAGCACAGCGAAAATGCAGCAAACTACAGCGGTATTTTTTATCAGAAATCCAGTATTTCCCAGGTTCCCTATACCCCGCCGGATTTTGTCCACTGGAATGTCATGCTCTCCTCCGGTTATTACGATGCCGTCCGTGCAGATATGCATGATTATCTGCTCCGTCAAAAGGAATCCGGCCATGTAAACCAGAAAATGCTCAGTCTCTTTTTGCAGGATTTTCTTCAGATCTTCTATCAGATTCTGAACCAGCACCACATCGATGCACATGGTGTTTTTGAAAAAGAATACGATATTCACGCCCTGAATAACTCCTGTCATTCCATAGAAGAGATGCATAAACTGCTTGATTTTTCCGTTGATTACCTGAAAAGTCTGCAGACCAGCGCGGAGCCAGACGTCTCACAGATTGATCAGGTGGTAGATTTTATTCAGAAAAATATTCACCAGAATATTACCCGCACCGAAATCGCCAATCAGGTATATATGAACCCGGAATACCTCTCCCGGCTTTTCAAAAAGGTAAAGGGAATTTCCCTTTCTGACTATATCGTGCAGGAAAAACTGAAAATTGCGATTTCCCTGCTTGAGGGAACCAATCTCCCGGTCAGTGTAATTGCAACGAATATCGGCTACACGAATTTTTCTTATTTTACACAGGTATTCAAAAAAGTCTACGGAATTTCTCCGAGTGAATACCGTCAAAAGAAAAAATAATGCAAAAATAGTACTGCGGAGCGTAAAGTTTTCCCAAATAAATGTTAATACCCGGGTATAACGAAAATACGTTCCGCAGTATTTTATTTTTGCATTACTGTTTTATCTTCAAACAAGTTTTTATACCGGCATCGCCGCCACAAAATAGTACATCACAATAAAATGACAGAAGCTGCCACCCATCACAAACAGATGGAAAATTTCATGTGTTCCGAACTTTTTATGCTTCGCATTAAACATCGGCATCTTTAAGGAGTAAATCACCCCGCCGACCGTGTAAATGATGCCGCCCGCCAGCAACCATCCAAATGCCGGCCGCGAAAGCGCCAGAAACAGCGGATGAAATGCCAGTACACACAGCCATCCCATTGCGATATACAGCACTGAGGAAAACCACTTCGGACAATTGATCCAGAATGCCTTGACGAGAATTCCGCCAATTGCTGCTGCCCACACCAATGCACAGAGTACAATTCCCGTCCGTCCATGCAGCGCAATCAGACAGATCGGCGTATAACTTCCCGCAATCAGCACGGAAATCATCATATGATCAAACTTCTTCAGTCGACGGTTTACCTTCCCGTTTACATCAAACGTGTGATACACGGTACTCGCCAGATACAGCAAAATCATGCTCAGCATAAATACTGCCATCGCAATCACATGCAGATGATCCGGCTCCCGAGCCGCCTTCAAAAGCAATGGCAGCGTTCCCACCATCGCCAGGATCAGCGCAATCCCATGCGTAATCGCACTGCCGGGATCCTTAATTCCATTTTTTCTGATATACTTCATCCTGCTCATTCCTTTCCTGTCAGAAACACTGTGTATTTCAATTACCACTTTATGTAGTTTTGATTACTACTTGTCATCGTTTCTTTTATTATAGCAGGATAAAATTATTTTTCAAGTCAAAATATCTATTTTCTTTTGAAAATGTTCGACCTGCTTTGACACAAAAAAACAGACTGCTCGCCTACGCATACCGTTGTGCCTGTTTGAGCCGTCTGTTTTTGTATTTTTATTGCTTCTTCGCTTGAATCAGCTTCCATTTTTCTACCCGCGAAAGCTGCTTAATTTCCCATTCTCTCCGCATAGCCTCCTGTTTTGTTAAAAAGGTTTCAAAATACACCAGTTTTACCGGTTTGCGGCTCTTTGTATATTTCGCTCCTTTTCCAGCATTGTGTGCCTTTACTCTGCGTTCCAAATTATTGGTCCAGCCTGTATAAAAAGATCCATCGCTGCATTCCAGAATATATGTAAAATTCCCCTGTTCCATTTCAAATTCCGTTCCTTCTGTTCATCTGTATTCTATGTAACTTTAACACTCGGTTCTTTCAGGCGCAATCAAAAAAATAAGAAAGAGTCCTGCTTTGCAGGAAAATTCAACGAAGTTTCCTGGAAGTAAAAAACCGTCCGGATTTCTCCGAACGGTTTTCTCATTTTTATTTTTACTGCATTGCCAGCTCATCTACAGCCAGTTTCAGCGCACCCATGATACCCTGATTGTCGTTCAGGCTTGGAAGTACAATATAGCTGTCGAGATCCTCAAGTTCTTTTGTTACAAGATATCCGTTCAGCTGTTTCTTTACTTCTTCTCTTACGAGCGGCATCATATGCTCCTGATGCATAACGCCTCCGCCCAAAACGATTCTCTGCGGGGAGAGCAGCATGATGCAGTCTACAAGTGCCTGTCCGATATAGTAAGCCTCAAGCTCCCATACCTCTTTTTTGTCTGCCAGCTCAATACCTTTTTTGCCCCAGCGTGCTTCAATGGCAGGACCTGCAGCAAGGCCTTCCAGGCAGTTGCTGTGATACGGGCATTTTCCGCCGTAAGTATCTTTCGGATGTCTGGTCAGCAGAACGTGTCCGCCTTCCGGATGAAGCATGCCGTGCAGCAGCTTGCCATTGGAAATAATTCCCATTCCAACGCCCGTTCCGATGGTGATGTAAATGCTGTTGTCCAGACCTTTTGTGATTCCCCAGGTAGCCTCACCCAGTGCAGAACCGTTTACATCGGTATCAAATCCAACCGGGATGTCCAGTGCATCTGCGAAAGCGCCTACGATGTTGTAGTTCTTCCATGCTAATTTGGGAGTTGTGGTAATGTAACCATATGTTTCGGATTTTCTGTTCAGATCGATCGGTCCAAAGCAGCCGATTCCCAGTGCCTGAATGTCTTTCTCTTTAAAATACTCAATCATTTTCGGAACGGTAATTTCCGGTGTCTCGGTCGGGATCGAAATTCTCTCATAGATTTCTCCATTTGCGTTTCCGATTGCGCAGACCATCTTTGTTCCGCCTGCTTCTAATGCTCCAAGTCTCATTGTGTTTTTCTCCTTTCTTACGCCTCTGGATTTGAGCAGATCACGGAAAGTTTTCCTTCAAATCTGCATCCGTTAAAATTAGCCGGAATAATAAAGTGTGTACCTTTTTTCACCGGAATACCGTTTACGGTACCCTCTCCGGCAATAACGCTTACATTAGTATAATATTTTTTCGCATCCAAGGTGAATACACCGTCGATGTCGTATTTATCTACAGAGTAGAACTTGCATGTTACAAAATGGGTATGTACCGCGCCCGGGATTTCCTCTGTAAAGGTATCAATATCTGCCGGTTTAAACGGAGCCTCGATAACATCGATACTCTGCTCTACATGAAGCTGTCTCGGTTTGCCGTTCTGCAGTCTGTCATAATCGTATACACGATAGGTGATATCGCTGCTCTGCTGTGTCTCCAGAATCAGTGTGCCGCCTTTGATGGCATGTACGCATCCCGGATTGATCTGGAAGAAATCTCCCTTATGTACCGGCACTTTGCGGATGAAATCGCTCCACTCATGATTGCGGATCATTTTCTCCACTTCTGCCTTGTCTTTTGCATTGTGTCCGATAACAATTTCTGTACCCGGTTCGCAGTCAAGCACGTACCAGCACTCGGTCTTTCCAAGAGATCCATTCTCATGCTCTCCTGCATAAGCATCATCTGGATGAACCTGGATGCTCAGATCATTTTTTGCATCAATGATCTTGATCAGCAGCGGAACCTGGCTTCCCGGGTAATTTCCGAAAATTTCCGGCTCCTCTTTCCAGAGCTCACCTAATGTTTTTCCATCAAATCTTCCGCCTGCCACACGACTCATTCCGTTGGCATGTCCGCTGATCGCCCAGCACTCGCCGGTTGTATCACTCGGAATTTCGTAATCAAATACGTCTCTTAACTTTGTTCCACCCCAGATTGCTTCTTTGAACACCGGGTCCATAAATAAAAACTCCATATTTTTCTAATCCTCCTTTTTTCAGGATCTGTCCACTACGTCTATTTTAACCGATAACAGCCAAAAACGAAACCCCTAAAATGACAAACTTTCACATTTTCTGTAACCGGTTACTTTCCTTTTATTCCGCCCTTTTTCTATATCAAAACAATCCTGTTTGTTATATGTAAAGCTGACTGTTTTCAGCCAGCCTTTTTTATAAAAAGCAATCGAAAAACGGTATTTTACCATCCGCGGTCGGCGCCGCCTTTTTTGTATTCAAAACCTGTAAAAAAGATTCGATTGCGAATCCTACACTTTATAATACTTTCCCGCATCCCATTTCGTGCAGGTCCTCTTTTTTATTCCGAAATTGCCGGGAGATATGCCATAGGATCAATGGCTTTTCCATCTTTTTTCATCTCAAAGAAAAGATTGCTTCCCTCTTTTACATAATATTTCGTCGGTGCTGCAACTGCTCCGATCCGTGCTGCTTTCTGAACTTTCTGGCCTGACTCGAGGGAAACGTCTGTGAGCTGTCCGTAGATGGCTTCGTATCCATTTCCAAGATTCATGGTGACGGTGAGGCCGGTTCTTGCATCATTTTCCACACTCACAACTTCTCCGTCCGCTGCCGCCAGAACCGGAGTTCCTTCTGCCGCCGAGAAAACAACGCCTGGATTGCACTGGTAAAGATCCAGTGTCGGGAAATAAACGGTATTTTCCATGTTATACGGAATCAGAACTGTTCCAGTAACCGGCAGTTCCATGATTGTCGCTTCGCTGAACATCAGATCCTGTGCAGCCCCTGCTGTCTCAACTGCCGTTTCCTGATTTTCTGCAGAATCCACAGTTCCGGATGCTGCACTCGTTTCTTCATTCGCCGCTGTTTCTCCTGATCCTGTTTCTCCGTTCTGATCCGCCGCTGTTCCGTTTACCGCCTGCGCGTCCTGTCTTTCTGTATTCCCATCTGATTCTTCCGGTGTATTCTGAGCCGTCTCTGCATCTGCTTCTGGATTTCCCACCGCCTCTTCTTCACACGCCGCTTCCATTTCCGGCACCTGTTCCAGACTGTTTTCCACATCATCTGCCTGATCCTGTACGGCACGCGTTCCGTCTGCATCTCCCGTCGTCTCCTCCGTCTGCTGTTCTGTAGTTCCGGTGCTTTCGTCCTCTGTAAGCTGTGCCGTCTCTCCCTGTTTCGCCTGATCTGCCTTACCGTTTCTCGCATCCTGCTGCCAGGTCAGCACTCCGCCTGCAATCATCATTGCCAGTGCCGCTGTGATCACGCCGATTCTCAACTTGTCTCTTTTCATGTTCTTACCACCTCTGCTGATATCTTTTTAAGCATTTCAGAGGCGTTTTTCGATTTCTCGCTCTCCTCCTGCTTTTCTACAGTAAGCAGTATTTCCCATCCGGCGCGATCTATACACAAAAACCGGATTTTTCCTTTCCGTTATCCACAATTTTTCCCCTGCGCTTCTTTCTTTTGTGGAAAACATAATTCTTTTCTGCGCATTCCGTGCAAAACATCCTCAATGTTATTCACACCTTATTTTCTCGACTTGCTTCACGAAAAAAAAGAACTGGAACCGGGAATTTTCTCCCGTTTCCAGCTCTCGCTTTCACCTGTATTTACTGTAATCTTCCATACACCGTACTCGCATCCGCGATGCTGTCCACCGCAGATCCCGAATCCGTCATGGCCTCTGCCGTAACAAGTATGTACTCTTCGCCTCCATATTCTGCAAAGCTGACCAGGCACTGACCCGCCTCATCGGTAAATCCGGTCTTTCCGCCTTCAATGACTGCCCCGTTCTCCAGTGTCGTACTCATCTCATAGCTGGTAAACCGGTGGAGCATCGTATCATACAGCGTAATTCCCTCCGGGTGTGATGCGGTAGTCTCCGTTGTGTAAACCTCCCTCGTCACGATCTCGCAAAACGTATCACTCTTCAGACACTCACTCATCAGCACCGCAATATCACGGCAGGTAGAATAATGGTTGTCATTATGCAGTCCCGTGCAGTTCTCAAAATGCGTATTGGTAAGTCCCAGTTCTTCTGCTTTCTGGTTCATCATGGCCACAAAACCTTCTTCCGATCCGCCGACTGCTCTCGCCAATGTCTCACAGGCATCTGCGCCGGATGGCAGCAGCACACCATAGAGAAGATCACGAACCGTCGGCTGTTCGTACGGATTAAATCCCGCTACCGATGCATCCTGTGCCGTCAGTTCCTCGAAGATTTCCTCCGGAACGGTAATCGTCTCGTTCAGATCCGGAAGATTTTCAATGGCAAGCAGCGCTGTCATAATCTTTGTCATCGACGCCGGATAAATTCTCTCATCTCCGCCCAGATTCATCATCTCAGCCAGATCGCTTTCCCGCACCAGCAGGGCATGCTGACTGTTCAGACCATCTGACGAAATCTGCTGTACCGGCTCAGGCGTCGGTGTAATCTCCTCCTCCGGGCTGGAATCCGATATCGGCTCTGAACTGTCCCCAGCAAGAGAGGATGACGAAACCGAAGAGGATGCACTTGCGTTTCCATCCGTCTGTTTTTTCTCGTTCTTCTGCATCTGATATCCAAGCACGCCAATCAATCCGATAATGATAACAAGCAGAACACTTAAAATCACTTTCTGCTGAAACTGGCGTCTTCGTCTTTTGTTTTTCTTTTTTTGTGCCATAAACAGATTCCTCCGTTCTTTTTTATTCTTTCAAAGCATAGTACATTTCCTGCTCTTTTGCAAGATTTTCGCCGTAACCTTAAGATAAACATAATCCAAAATTGGTTCGGTGGACCAATTTTGGATATGCAGAACAAAAAAAGAACCCTCGAAAGGGTTCCACATAGTGAAGCATCGGGGATTCGAACCCCGGACAACTTGATTAAAAGTCAAGTGCTCTACCGACTGAGCTAATGCTCCGTAAAATATGCCTAGTTCCGGAATCGAACCAGAGACACGAGGATTTTCAGTCCTCTGCTCTACCAACTGAGCTAACTAGGCATAAAATTGCGGGAGTAGGATTTGAACCTACGACCTTCGGGTTATGAGCCCGACGAGCTTCCAGACTGCTCCATCCCGCGATATCCTATTTTTGTACTTGATTTCTCAAGTAAAGCCGATGATCGGACTCGAACCGATAACCTGCTGATTACAAATCAGCTGCTCTGCCAATTGAGCCACATCGGCCGATTGCCTGATTGGCAAGTGGGTGGTGGTGGATTCGAACCACCGAAGCAATTTGCAGCAGATTTACAGTCTGTCCCCTTTGGCCACTCGGGAAACCACCCATAAAAGAATGGGACCTACAGGGCTCGAACCTGTGACCCTCTGCTTGTAAGGCAGATGCTCTCCCAGCTGAGCTAAGATCCCATTTTTCAGATATTTAGTTATGAAAAGCGACCCGGATCGGGATCGAACCGACGACCTCCGCCGTGACAGGGCGGCGCTCTAACCAGCTGAGCCACCGGGCCACAATAACTATTTTGAAGATATTTGATATACCTTCAAAACCGCATACACTTAACACCTATACATCATACCATACTTTCTTTCCGAACACAACCATTTTCTGCAAAACTTTTGTTTTGCATTTCAGGTCAAGCCCTCGACCGATTAGTAA
>NZ_CDRRUH010000066.1:0-16819 GCF_977045365.1 Fusicatenibacter sp. | reverse complement strand
CGACGAGCGGAGCCGCTGCGGAAACGCCATTTGCTGTAACAGAAGCTGGAGAGGGCTATACCCTTGAGACTCCGTTCTACACGATCCAGATCGATGCAAACGGTGAATTCACTTCCCTGTTTGATAAAGAGAATGACCGCGAAGTGCTTCAGAGCGGAACAACCGGCAACGAGCTGCGTATCTATGAGGACAAACCTCTGCAGTACAGCGCATGGAACCTGGATATCTTCCACACCGAGAAATCCTGGAAAGTGGAGGGTGTACGCCGCATGGAGTGGACAGAAAACGGTCCGGTCCGCGCAACACTGGAAATTGAGCGCGAAGTGATGGACACCGTCATCCGCCAGCAGATCCATTTCTATGCAAAAGACCGCAGAATCGACTTCGAAACCTACGTTGACTGGAAGTTCGCCGAGCATGTACTGAAAGTTCACTTCCCGGTAGACGTTCACAGCGACGAGGCAACTTTCGATATCCAGTTCGGTAATGTGACAAGAAAACTGCACACCAACACAAGCTGGGATCAGGCAAGATTCGAAGTATGCGGCCACAAATGGGCTGATATCTCAGAGGGAAGCTACGGCGTCAGCCTGATGAATGACTGCAAGTACGGCTATTCCATGAAGAACCGTGTGATGACGCAGACTCTGATCAAATCCGGAACTGAGCCGAACCTGACCGCAGACCAGGAAGAGCATTTCTTTACTTACTCTCTGTATCCGCACGCAGGAACATGGCGTGAGGCAGGCACCGAGCAGGAAGCTCTGAACCTGAACGTACCGGCAAAAGCAGTTGCAGGTGCAGCAGAGAAAGACCGCATGGAATTCCTGTCTGTAGACAAACGCGACGTAGTGCTTGAGACTGTGAAGAAGGCAGAGGACGGCGACGGCGTAATTGTTCGTCTGTACGAGGTGGAGAATGCAAGAACGAAAGTGACCCTGCACTGCGCAGAGGCAATTGCATCCGCTGAGGAGACCGACCTTCTCGAGAACCCGATTGAGGGCGCGCTTGGTGTGAAGGAGAACGAGATTGAGCTTACGATCAAGCCGTATGAGATCCGTACGATCCGCATCCGTACCGCGAAGTAAGAAAACAGAAATAAAATATAGAAATCACAATTGGTCCACTGGACCAATTGTTGATATGCCGAGCAACAGAAAAAGACACCGTGTCCCGGAAGGGAAGACGGTGTCTTTTTTGAAAACAGATGAAAAATAAAATCAGTCACCGGTGGAATCGCGGTACAGCACGTTGGTGCTGAGATACGTAATTTCATGCGGCGTGTTCGGATATTTGATCCGGTACAGAATCTGGAGTGCCAGACGTGCGCCGAGTTCTTCGTTGAAGACCTGAACAGTCGTCAGATGTTCTGCCAGAAGATCCTCTGTATTGTTGTCGAAGCCGGATACTGCAACGTCCTCCGGTACGCGTAAGCCCCGTTTTTCGAGAAGCTGCATCAGAATGCAGGCAACGTAGTCGCTGGCGCAGACGAAAGCGTCCGGCATGCGGGACAGGGAAGAAAGGAAGGTATCGATTTCTTCACGGTACGTATCGATACCGAGCGGTGTCGTCAGGCAGAGAGAAGAATCCACCTTTTTACCGGCATCCGTCAGAGCCTGGCAGAAACCTTCATATCGTTCGCGGTTGGACTGTGCGTAGCTGATATCACCGATGAAGCCCGGAAGGGTGCGTCCCTGCTCGAGCAGATGGCTGGTGATGCGGCGGACACTGGTGCGGCTCTCCATGAGAAGCAGGTCGCCGTTCAGTTCATCCGGGGCAACAAGAGAGGAAGTGTCCAGGAACACTTTCGGAATCTGTGTCTCTGCGAGCAGGCGCAGAAGACGCTCGTTGTACACATTCAGAACGATGATGCCGTGAACATTTCCGTTTGTAAGAGTCGGCGGGAGAAAATACGTTTTATCCGCCGAAGTCGGAAGATACGTGTAAACGAGATTGACATTGTGTGTTGAAAATACTTTTGCAATCTGGTGGATGATGGTCATCCAGAAAAGTGAGGTTTCCGGTCTGCAGACGGCAACTGCAATGTTGACCGGCGTGGTCTCCTCTGCGCTCTGCGGATACTGAAAATCCTCCGGGATGGCATAGCCGAGTTCCTGGGCTTTGGCGATGACCTTGGTGCGCAGGGAATCGGAGACGCCTTCATGTCCGCTGAACACCTTCCAGACCGTAGTCCGGGAGATGCCCAGGGAGTTCGCGATTTCCTGTAACGTTACTTTTTTCATAGTTTAAACCGATCCTGTTACAAATTTTGAGTGCTAACACATATTATACACTTAACGTGTAACTTTTTCAACCTTTCCATTGGAATACAGAAGGAGTAAATGTGCTCCGTCGGCACTCGGGCAGGTGATCAGGTAAGAGTGGCTTGTGGTCTCAATGGTGTAGTCAAGAGCTTTGACGGTTTTGTTGAAGTCATTTGGAGCGTAAGCGGCAAGGGTCTCCTGTAAAACGGTAAGACTGTCGCTGTAGGAACCGGTTGTCTCAAACAGAATGTTTTCTGCGTAATACAGCTTGCGGAGTTCCCATTTGCGGTATTCGTCCTCCGGAATCGTGATGTCACACGGTGCGTCGCCGTGGTCGTCAGAGAAGAAAACGAAAGACCAGAGTTCCGGGTAATGAATGTTGATGACACCGGTCGGAGCCCATACCCAGTTGTCCTCCGGGAGAACGTTTCCGGCTTCATTGGTACGTTTTACATAAGTGTTGTCCTTGATGTCCACTTTCCACTGAACACGGGAGAAGTTCATACGGTAGAATTCTCCGTTTTTCGGTGCGCGGCGTTCTTTCTGATACTCATAGAGAGCAGCGAACGGAATGACAACCTCAACGCTCCAGCCCTTGTTTTCTACGGATGGATCGTTGATGGAGCCATCTACATGGACAGCGGTGCGCAGACCGTGCATGTCGTAGCCATTGAGGCCGCTTCCGCCGTCACGGTATGGCTCGGAAAGAAACAGATCCCATACCGTGTTCAGAACGTTCATTTCGAACTCATAGTAATGGTACGTATCAGAATCCGGGTCAACGAAGATTTCAAAATCGTTGTCGAGGAAAATGACGGAGTCGCGCTCGGTCTGGTGTCCCCAGATTTCATCGCCGTCAAGCACGGCTGCTACGTAAAGGTTCTCGTCATCCCAGAGCATTTTTGCACGGGTGACAAAGCGCGGAAGCGGCATGTGGCTTCCTTCGATATCGAGAAATTCGTCGGTATACGGGGCATCTTCCCAGAATGGTTTGTTGATGTTTCCGTCTAACTCAAACGGCTTTTTTGCGCGGTGGCAGGTGTAAACCGGCGGTGCGAACGGGACTGCCGGAACCGGAATTGTGATGTTTGTACTCATAGTAAAAATCTCCCTTTCAAATATTTACTGTTAAGCTTTTTTAGAAAACACGCGGAAAACGTGTCGACAAAAGGTATCATAACACCGGAAGTAATAAAATTCAACATTAAAATGAACAAAAATGAACGAAAGATAACTTACTGTGGACAAAATGAAAAGAATGCGGTACAATAAAGCCACTTGAAATAAGAAGAAGGACAAGGAGGAAACAAAAACAATGGAAGCATATCAGAATGCGGCCCTTTCCCCGGAAGAGCGCGCAAAAGACCTGCTCGGAAAAATGACGCTGCAGGAAAAAGTAGGACAGTTAAATCAGCGTCTGTACGGATTCCGGATTTACGAGAGACAGGGTGAGGAGTTTACACTGACAGAGGAATTTAAAGAGGAAGTAGAGCGCATGGGAGGGCTTGGCGTCCTGTACGGCCTGTACCGTGCCGATCCGTGGGCAGATAAAGATGAGAAGACCGGCATTGTGCTGGAACTTTCCGCAAAAGCCTATAATATAGTACAGAAATATGTGATCGATCATTCCCGCCTCGGCATCCCGATGATGATGAGCACCGAGTGCCCGCACGGCCATCAGGCGCTCGGCGGCGGTCTGCTTCCGGTCAACCTGGCAGCAGGCGCAACATTCGACCCGGAACTTCTTTCCGAAGGCTACAAGGCATGCGGAAAACAGTTAAAGAGCGGTCATGTGGATCTGGCGCTGATGTCGGCGCTCGATATGGCGCGCGACCCGAGATGGGGAAGAAGTGAGGAGTGCTACTCTGAAGACCCGTGCCTTGCCGCATCCATGGCAAAAGCGGCAGTCACCGGTATGCAGTCCACCGGTGTCGGCAGTGTGGCAAAACACTTCTGCGCACAGGGCGAGACAACCGGAGGTGTGAACGCGAGTGCTGCAAGAATCGGCGAGCGGGAGCTGCGGGAAATCCATTTTCCATCGGCAAAAGCGTGCTGTGAAGCAGGCGTGGAAGGCATCATGGCGGCATACAACGAGATCGACGGCGTGTACTGCCACAGAAACGCATGGCTGCTCCGCGATGTTCTGCGCGGTGAAATGGGCTTTGATGGCATTGTGATGGCAGATGGTTTGGCTGTAGATTTCCTTAAGAATACCGAGGGTGATACTCTGCATGCAGGCGTTGCAGCGAGAAAAGCCGGTGTGGATGTGAGCCTCTGGGATGAAGCGTTCAGCCGTCTCGGCGAGGCCGTAGAGCAGGGACTTCTCGATGAGAGCGAGATCGACGAGTCTGTTCTCAAAGTTCTGAAGCTGAAATTTGAAAAGGGTCTGTTTGAACATCCTTATATGGAAGAAAACATGCTCACCCCGGAAGAAGCCGGGATCCCGGAAGTATCTCTTTCCCTGGCACGGGAGTCCGCTGTTCTTCTGAAAAACGAGGAGAGTGTGCTGCCGCTTGCTAAGAAGTACAAAAAAGTAGCTGTGATCGGCTATCACGCAGCAGACCGTTACTGCATGCTCGGCGACTACACCCCGCCGGTTCCGGAAAGCGAGTGCGTCACCGTCCTTCAGGGCATGAAACAGGAAGCGCCGGAGGGAGTGGAAGTTTCCTATGCAATGGGAAGTGAATTTTCAGAGGCTGACGAGGACGAGAAAGCAAAAGCACTGGCACTTGCAGCAAAGAGCGATGTGATCGTAGCTGTTGTCGGCGGTTCTTCTTCCCGTTTCGGCGGAGCTGTGTTCGATGCAAACGGTGCAGCATCCAAGGGAACCGGCAGCCGTTCGATGGACTGCGGCGAGGGAATGGACACCGCAAAGGTTCACATCCCGGCAGCACAGGAAGAACTGGTTGCAGAGCTTGCCCGCCTTGGCAAGCCGATGGTAACCGTTGTGATCGCAGGAAGAGCATACTGCATCGAGGATATCGAAAATGCTTCGAATGCCCTTCTGTATGCGTTCTATCCGGGTCCGATGGGCGGCAAGGCCGTTGCAGAGATGCTCTACGGAACCACGAATCCGTCCGGCCGTCTCCCGGTTTCCATGCCGCGCCACGCCGGCCAGATTCCGGTATGCTACAATTACCGTACCTCCGTCGTTCCGGCATACTGCGATATGACGAGCCAGCCGCTGCATACGTTCGGTGAGGGAAAATCCTACACGACGTTTGCGTGCAGCGATGTTTCCGTGAACAAAGAAGAAAACGGTGCTGCCGTTTCGTTTACCGTAGAGAACACCGGTGCCATGGCAGGAACCTCCGTTCCGTGTCTGTATGTGCGGAAACGTTCCGGCGGTGTGGTAGCGAGAATCAAAGAGCTGAAAGCTTTTACCAGAATTTCTCTTGCACCGGGTGAGAAAAAAGAAGTTTCGTTCCAGCTTTCCAAAGAGGAGATGAACTTTGTCCAGATTCCGGGAAAACCGGAAGTGATCTGCCATGACTATGAGCTGATGCTCGAGGATGGAGCAGAGAAATGGTGGAGCGGAAATGTAACTGAAATGTAAGGTTTGACGGAAGATAATATAAAAAGTAACAAAACTGAACAAAGGGAGAAAATATGTTGCGAAACAAAACGACGTATTTTCTCCCTTTTTGTTTCTTTGAAATGGACGAAAATACGAAAAAAGATAACACGGATCACGGCCGCAAGGGACAGAAAAACCGAAAAACGCGTCGAGATATAGGAAAAGTGCTTAAAAAACGCCTGCTTAAATTGCGTAAAAGTAACAAACTGGTATATATGTTCAATTAATGATTGACAAATAAGGTAACAAAAGGTAAAATAAATTCAACAAAACAGTGTTGGATAAATCTTAAATCACAGATTTGATTGTGGCAGTTGCACAAAAAGAGAACAAGATGCGAAGATGATGCAAGAGAAAAATGTTCACGGCGAGGGATGCTCCAATCAAGGAAAACACGAAACCTTTGAAAAGGGAGGACAAGAGAGAAATGAAAGAGAAACCAACAAAAGCAAAGAAAAAAGGCCGTACCATCCGCGCCTTTAAGAGAGACATCTCGCTTTGGCTTTTCTGCGTTCCGGGCGTGATCCTGACATTCATCTTCAGCTACATTCCGATGTACGGTGTACAGATCGCGTTCCGCCGCTTCAATGCGACAGCCGGAATCGACAAGAGCCCGTGGGTAGGCATGTACTACTTCGAGAGATTCTTCAACTCTCCGTACTTTGCGACTACCATCAAGAACACGTTGATCCTGAGTCTGTACGGACTGGTCGTATCGTTCCCGATTCCGATCATCCTGGCTCTGATGCTGAACTCCTTCCGTCATAAGAGATACCGGAAAGTGATCCAGACTGTCACCTACGCACCGAACTTCATTTCCACCGTAGTTATGTGCGGTATGATCATTCTGTTCCTGTCTCCGTCCGTTGGTGTTATCAACCACGTACTGGAAGCAATCGGAATTCCGGCGGTCAACTTCATGGCCAAGAAAGCCTACTGGAGACACATTTATGTGTGGACCGGCGTATGGCAGAGTACCGGATGGAGCTCCGTTATTTACTTCGCAGCACTCGCCGGCATCAGCCCGGAGCTGCATGAGGCGGCAAAGGTAGACGGCGCGACGAAATTACAGCTGATCCGTCACATCGACCTTCCGCTGATCATGCCGACTGCAACCATTCTTCTGATTATGAACTGCGGAAGCATTCTTTCCGTCGGCTTCGAAAAAGCCTTCCTTCTGCAGAATAACCTGAATGCCAGCGTATCCGAGATCATTTCCACCTACGTCTATAAGGTCGGTCTGATCAACAACGATATGTCGTATTCTTCAGCAATCGGTCTGTTCAACACCATCGTAAACATGGTTATGCTGATCATTGTCAATACGATATCTGATAAACTTTCGGGCAACAGCCTGTGGTAGGAGGAAACGAAAACATGAGTAAAGAAAATACCGCAGTGACAAAAAAGAAACTGAAACGATGCAAAGAGGACGTCGTTTTTGACACAGCCTGCTTCATTATCCTGACGCTGGTCCTGTTTGTTGTGGCATATCCACTGTACTGGGTTATCATTTCATCCATCAGTGCGCCAAGCGCCGTATCGAGTGGTAAAGTACTGCTTCACCCGATCGGATTTACCCTGAAGGGCTACGCAGAAGTATTTAAAAACGACCAGGTTATGAGAGGCTTCTTAAACTCCCTGATCATCACCTTCTGCGGTGTCATGGTCAACCTGATCGTAACGCTTCCGACATCGTATGCACTTTCCAGAAGCAATTTCTCCGGAAAGAAACCGATCACCATTTTTTATCTGATTACCATGTTCTTCAGCGGCGGTCTGATCCCTACCTATTTGGTCATTCAGAAACTGCAGATGCTGAACACCATCTGGGCACTGATTCTCCCGGGATGCTTGAGCGTCTACAACATGATCGTGGCAAGAACCTTCTTCAAATCGAATATTTCGGAAGAGCTGTATGAGGCAGCTGAAATTGACGGCTGTACCCAGGCGAGATTCTTTTTCCAGATTGCACTTCCGCTTTCCAAAGCGATCATCGCAATTCTGGTTCTGTACTATGGTGTCGGCCACTGGAACTCTTACTTCTCAGCACTCGTTTATATTTCGGACAAGGCGAAATATCCGCTGCAGCTGGTTCTGCGTAACATCCTGATTACGAACCAGACTGCGCTGTCCCAGACCGCAACAACGGCAGCAGCAAGAGCAGCACTGCAGGAAAAACAGCAGCTGATCGATGTTATGAAATACTCGCTGATTATCATCAGCAGTATCCCGGTTCTGGTTATGTACCCGCTGGTGCAGAAGCACTTTGTAAAGGGTGTTATGATCGGATCCATGAAGGGTTGATTTACAGCAGAAATTTTTTTAACGATTTATCTGCCGCACAGGAAACAGCGGTATGTAAATAAAGGGTCCGGACAACGGACAGGCAAAAGCGCTTCCGGCGGGAAAATGCCGCCGGAACAACACAGGAGGGAAAAATCATGAAAAGAAAAGCAGTCGCAGCAGTTTTAACTGCAGTAATGGTAGCATCCATGTTTACCGGATGCGGAAGTGATAACGGAAGCAGCTCTGCAAAGAGTACTTCTGCAGCATCCGCAGCAAACGACACCGTTGACGAGGATGGAAAAGTAAACGGCATTATGTATCAGGAAGGTCTGCCGCTGGTAGATGAGGGAGCTTACACCTTCTCTATCTTCTGCGATGATTCCAGCGAATCCGGCGAGTTTATTATGCTCGATGAGTTCAAAAAACAGACCAATGTAGACGTTGACCTGAAAATTTATCCATACGAAACAGCAACAGAGAGACTGAATCTGGACCTGAACTCCGGAGATTACGCAGATGTGATCGGCGGATGGACCTTAAGCGATAATGCAATCCTCACCTACGGTGTAAACCAGGGTGTATTCATTCCGCTGGAAGATTATTTTGAAAAATATTGTCCGAACATTTCTGCGATCCTGGATCTGCCGGGTGTAAGAGAGAAAATGACAGCACCGGACGGACACATCTACACGATTCCGTATGTATGCGCCGATACCACTGTTGGATACAGCCCATACATCAATACGAAATGGCTGGAGAATGTTGGCATGAGCATGCCGACCACGACAGACGAGTTTGAGGCAGTTTTAAAAGCATTCAAAGAGCAGGATGCAAACGGCAACGGCGACGCTTCCGATGAAATCCCGTTCTCTACCGACCCGAACAACAAACATATCGAGGCGATGGCCGGTTATTTCGGACTTCCGATGAACAAACTTGGTATTGCAATCCAGGATGAAAAGGTTGTTTACGGCGGTGTCAGCGATACGTACCGTGAGTTCCTTTCCTGGTTCCACAAGCTGTATGCAGAAGGACTCGTAGACGTAGAGCTTTACACACAGGACAGCTCCACATGGGAAGGTAAAGGAAATCAGGATCTGTACGGCGTTTCCATTGCATACGGAAGCAGAGAGTTTACCGGAATCCCGGATGCGGAGGAAAGAGGCGATTTCGATTCCATGCCTGTTCTGAACACAGACAAAGACGGAATCTGGCTGCGCGATACGGAAGGCTTCAACGTATACAGAACCCAGGCTGTCATCACAAACAAGGCAGAGCATCCGGAAATCATCTGCCGCTGGTTTGACAATGCATTCGCACTGGAGAACGGCATCGGCTGCAACAGAGGACCGGTTGGTGTGATTGTAAACAAAGAGGATGACGGATACCATGCGGTTGACACTACCACACTGTCTGAGGAAGATCAGGAAAAATATTCCTGGAGCAATCTGTGGCCGCAGTCTCTGCCGAAATATCTGCCGGCAGACTTCGAGTTTGTAGAAGAGCATCCGATGTATGATGAGAAAAAAGCAACAGAGGAAGCTTATGAGGCAAACCTGACCAAAGAAATTATTCCGTCCTACTGGATTGACCTGGATAAAATTGATACCTTCTCTGATACGAACACAGCAATCAAAGATTTCTTTGAGCAGCAGCAGGCACAGTTCGTATGCGGCGAGCTTGACATTGACAACGATGCTGACTGGCAGGCTTATGTAGACGGTATGTACTCTCTGGGACTTGAGGACTGGGTAGCAACTCAGGGTATCGAGGAAATCGCGAAATAAACAGGAAAAGGTAACGATATTTCCTGTGGCGTGAAAAAAGGCATATTACAGTGTAAAACGGTAATATGCCTTTCTTTTTGGCAAGAACTGATAGAATGGGAAGAAACAATAAAGGGGTAGTTAGATCGGATAAAAAAGGGATGCCTGGAATCTTTTTTTCTCTGCTTTTACGGGAACAGAAAGAATCCGGGAGTACAAAAAAAGGAGGATCTGGAAGATATGATGCAGGACTGGTTTCGGAACGCGAAGCTGGGCATTTTTATCCATTATGGGATTTATGCGGTGGGTGATGTGTCGGAGTCATGGTCGTTCCACAACGGAAATATCTCTTATGAAGATTACATGAAACAGTGTGAAGGATTTACAGCGTCAAAGTTTGATGCGAAAAAATGGGCGGAGCTGTTTCAGAAAGCAGGAGCGCAGTATGTGGTTATGACAGCAAAGCACCATGACGGCGTGGCACTGTTTGATACCGGATACAGCGATTTAAGTGTCGTGAAGAAAACACCGGCAGCGCGGGACCTTGTAAAAGAGTATACAGCTGCCATGCGTGAGGCAGGTCTGAAGGTCGGTATTTATTATTCGCTGATCGACTGGTCGGATCCGCGGTACCGCACGGTTTATCCGGAAGGAATGAAAAAAGAGGACTGCCTGAACGACATCTATGGTTCCCCGGCCGGAAAAGAGGAGGAGCCGGAGAAATGGCAGGAATTTCTGGAATTCAACAATCATCAGTTAAAAGAGCTGATGACGAATTACGGAACCGTGGATCTTCTGTGGTTTGACGGTGACTGGGAGCGGAGCGCAGCACAGTGGAAGATGCCGGAATTCAGGGAATATCTGCATACCCTGAATCCGAACGTTGTATTGAATTCGAGAATGCAGGGTTACGGAGATTACGAGACACCGGAGCAGGGAATCCCGCTGTACGGACCGAAAGGTGAGTGGGAATTCTGCACGACGATCAATGACTCCTGGGGATATCGTCCGTCAGACAATGATTACAAGAGCAGCGGCCAGATTGTGCGCATGTTCTGCGACTGTATTACCCTCGGCGGAAGAATGCTGCTGGACATCGGACCGAAAGAGGACGGAACGCTCGATGAGCGTCAGGAGAAGGTGCTGCTGGATCTCGGCGGATGGATTCATGACCACGAGGAGGCTGTTTTCGGTACGGATAAGGGCCTGGATTACAATCATTTCCTCGGAGGAAGTACGATTTCGGCGGATAAGAAGACGATTTATCTTTTTGTTTATGACAAACCGCAGGAGACGCTGTGCGTGAAGGGCATTAAGACACCGGTGAAGAAGGTGACGGTTCTGCATACGGGCGAGGAACTCCGGTTCTCTTATACGGGATCGCTTCCGTGGAGCGGCATTCCGGGTACGCTTTGGATCTGGGCCGGCGAGATGAGCATTCATCCGTTTGCGACGGTTGTGAAGGTAGAGCTTGAGGACGAGATTACCTACAATCTGGGTCACGGTGAAGTCGTAACCTTTAATGAATAGAAGAGGGGCAGAATAAGTTATGAAGAGAATTATTGGTTATGTTAATACAGCAGATCTGAATCATATGCGTAAGGAGGATGTGCTGGCGCTCGACGTGATCAACATTGCGTTCGGACTGATCCGGGACGGAGAGGTTGTTTGGGATGCGAAGGACGCGAAAGAGGGGATTACATCGATTCATGAAATTCATCCGGAGCTGAAGATTGTGCTTTCGGTCGGCGGATGGGGTGCTGACGGGTTTTCCCAGGCAGCCAGAACGCAGGAAGGCAGAGAGAAGTTTGCAGCGAGTGCGCTGGAGATCGTGAAGGAGTATGGACTCGACGGTGTTGATATTGACTGGGAGTATCCGGGAACATCGCTGGCGGGGATTGCTTCGGACAAATCCGATAAGGAGAATTATACGCTGCTGCTGGCGGAACTGAGAAAGACGCTGGATGCATATAAAGCGGGGATGTTTGTGACGACGGCTGTCGGCGGGGATGTTTATTTTGCGCTGCAGACGGATATGAAAGAAGCAGCAAAATATCTGGATTATGTGCAGTTGATGACGTATGATCTGCAGGGCGGATTTCAGATGGTGACGGGGCATCATGCGGCGCTGTATCACAGTGAGGGGAATCTGTTTGATGCGTGCGTGGAGAAGGCTGTGAATGGGTTTGCGAACGCGGGCGTTCCGATGGAAAAACTGATTCTTGGGGTGCCGTTTTATTCGAGAAAGTGGGATGGCGTGAAAGGTGTTGGATGCCGCAACGGACTTGGGATGGAAGCGTCTACTGTTGGCGGTTATGGCGGAGATTATGGCGAGCTCAAGGAAAGCTGGATTGGAAAGAATGGGTTTGTCCGGTATTGGGATGAGCAGGCGAAAGTGCCGTATCTGTTTAATGGGGAGACGTTTATTAGTTACGAAGACACAGAGTCGCTGGGAATTAAAATTAATTATTTGAAAGAACGGGGCATGGGTGGTATTATGTTCTGGGAATACAAATGCGATCCTAGCGGGGAACTGCTTTCATTTATTAAAGAGAATATGTAGGGAGTGGGGCACTTTGGCCCACAGCCGGCAGCCGGCATGTGAAAAGGCTCCTCACTCCGTTGCAGGGACACCGGCATCCGGCGTGTACGCATTCGTCGGACTTTCTTGCGAAAGTTCGCCACCTGTGTACACGCCGGATGCCGGTGTTCCTGCAAAGTCGCAAGGAGTCCTTTTTCACATGTCGTCTGCCGGCTGTGGGCAGATGTACGTATTGGGGACGGAGAGGGAGAAAAAAGAGAAAAAAGAGAAAAAAGAGAAAGGGATGGTAGAGATGATCTCGGAAAATTTGAAAAGATATGCAACGGAAAGATTTAAGGAGCGGAGAGAGCTGCTGGCTCCGGTGATGCCTGTGATTGAAGAAGGGCTGGCGCGGTGCAGTGAGGATGAGGCTGTGCTGATGAAGTTTTTATATGGGACGATGCCGGTGAGAGATGCGGGGGAGTATGGTTTTGAGATTTTTCTGTCTTATGTGAAGCATGCGCTGATGCTGCGGGAGAATGTGGCTTGGTGCAGGGAACTGCCGGAGGATGTGTTTGTGAATTATGTGCTGTATGACCGGATTAATTCGGAGGATATTACGGACTGCAGACCATTTTTCTATGAGCAGATTATGGAGCGTGTGGCTGGAATGTCGCTGAGAGAGGCGATTCTGGAGATTAATTACTGGTGCGCGGAGCATGCGACGTATGAGGCGACGGACGGCAGGACGGCGTCTCCGATGACGATGTACCGGAGCGGGAAGGGGCGCTGCGGGGAGGAGTCGACGTTTGCGGTTACGGCGTACCGGAGTGTTGGTATTGCGGCGCGGCAGGTTTATACACCGAGATGGGCGCATTGTGATGACAACCATGCGTGGGTTGAGGTGTTCGTGGACGGCGAGTGGCATTTCCTTGGCGCCTGCGAGCCGGAAGAAGTGCTGGATACCGGCTGGTTCTCCGGTCCGGCGAATCGGGCAATTCTGATTCATACGCGGAACTTCTCGGATTATGTGAAGGAGAGTGATGAGGAGTACCTTGGAAAGGAAGGGGCGCTGCATTACTTTAATCACACGGCGTTTTATGGAAGAACGAAGCTGGTGAAGATCGGTGTGAAGGATGAGAACGGAAATCCGGTTCCGGGAGCGCATGTGGCGGTTGAGATTCTGAATATGGCTGAGTTTTTCCCGGCGGCGGTGCTGATTGCGGACGAGAATGGAGAGGTTCAGGTGACGCTTGGTCTTGGCGATATCCGGGTACGGGCGTTTGACGGTACGCGCCGGGCAGAGGCGATGATGCGCATCGAAGATGAGGATTCGCTGGAGCTGGTGCTGCATGAGGAGGCTGTTCCAGCAGCGGATGATACGTGGCAGACGCTGGAAATCCGGGCGCCGAAGGAAGTACCGGTGCGGAACGTGGTTGTCACGAAAGAGCAGAAGGAGCGCAATGCGGCACGGATGGCAGAGGCTGAGAAGCTTCGGAAGGCACGGTTTGCGGCTTGTTTTGATGAGAAAAAGGCTGCAGAGTATCCGGAAGCGGAAGAGATTTTCCGGCGTGCGGGGGAGAATTTTGGAGAAGTTTATGCCTTCCTTTCGAAAGATGAAAACCCGAACCGGAAGAAACTGCTGTTTTCGCTGGCGCTGAAGGATGCGAAGGATTTGAAGGCATCGGTGCTGGAAGATCATCTCGACTGTGAGCAGGGGGATCTGCCGGAGGAGATTTTCGTGAAGGATCTTCTCTGCCCGCGTATTTTTCTTGAGGAGCTTACCAGCTATCGGAGCATGATCCGCGGATATTTTGATGAGGAGACGAAACGCAGCTTTGCAGAAGAGCCGGAGCGGATCTGGGAATATATTCAGAAGAATATTACGTTCCATGCAGAAGAAGAGTATGACACGACCATGGCAACTCCGGTCGGTGTTCTTACGATGGGACAGGGAAGCCCGCTGGCGCAGAAAATTCTGTTTGCGGCAGTCTGCAGAAGCCTCAATGTGGCAGCAAGACTGAATCCGGTGACACTGGAGCCGGAGTATTACCGCGATGGGGCATTCTATGGTGTGGAAGCAGAAGAAGCTGGTGAGACGGAATGCACAGAAAGTGCTGTTCTGACGCTGAATGCAGAGGATGGAAGTGCATGGAAGTATTATCAGACATGGACGATCGGAAAATGGAATGGAACGGTGTTTGAGACGCTGAATTACGAAGAAACTGCGTTTGACGGCAAAACACTGGCGCTGACCCTGGAGCCGGGATGCTACCGTTTGAACACAAGCATGCGTATGCCGAACGGTGATCAGCATGCCGTATACCGCGTGTTTGAGCTGAAAGCGGGAGAAGCAAAAGAGATTTATCTGGAAACTGTGAAAAAGGAGCTGGACGAGCTGTTAGAGCATATCGAGCTGCCGGAGATCACGCTGGAGGATCTGGACGGAAATGCACATACCTTGAACGATCTCACCAAAGACGGCCCGATCCTTCTCGCCTTCCTCGGAACCGGAGAGGAGCCGACCGAGCACGTTCTGAATGAGCTGATTGAGATATCAGAGAAATGGAACGCAAAAGACGCTGGAGTGGCAGCGGTTGTCCGCACCAAAGCGGATCTGGAAAACACCACCTTCCAGAAAGCCCGCGCAGCCATCCACAACATGTCCCTCTACCTCGACCCATCCGACGACGCCCCGGCGATCGCCGAAAAAATGGGAATCGACGCGGAGAAACTCCCGCTGCTGATCCTCGCTCTGCCAGGAAACATCGGCGGACGCGCCTATGCCGGATATAACGTCGGCAGCGTCGGGCTGATGCTGCGGCTGATGGAAGAGGCGGCGAAAGCGTAAGTTAATACTAAAAAAAACAGGCTGACGCACGAATGCGGCAGCCTGTTTTTTTAAAGAACGCCCAGTTTTTTCAACTGTGCCACGCCATCTTCATACCCCGTAAAATGAATTCCATGAATCCCTGCCTGCTCTGCAGCTTCGACGTTTGCTTTAGTGTCGTCGAGGAATACGCAGCGGTCCGGAGTGAGGGAGAATTTCTGGATCAGGTGCTGGTAGATCTCCGGTTCCGGTTTTGTTAAATGGCAGGTGTAGGAGAAGAGGGTTCCGTCCATGTAGGGGAGGAAGGGCATTTTCTCTTTGGTGCGCTCGAAGAGGTCTCCGGAGTAGTTGGAGAGGATGTAGAGGCGGTAGCCTTTTTCTTTTAAGGAGCGTACCCAGCTTTCTGCATACGGCAGCGGGGTGATGGTTTCCTCGCAGTGGGCGAAAACCTCTTTGATTTCTTCGGTGTATTCCGGGGCGAGGGAGCAGAATCCTTTTACAATCTCCTCCGGTGTGAGAATTCCGCGGTCGAACTGGCGCCAGTAAGGGCTTTCGAAGGTTGCGGCGGCGATTGCTTTCGTCTTTTCCGGACCGAAAGCAAAGCGTTTCAGATAGGACTCGTAGTCCCAGTTGACGAGTACGCGGCCTACATCAAAAATAATGGTATCAATCATGACTGTTTTTCTCCTTTGTCTGATTTGTTGTTCTCATCGCGGTGCGACAGAACCTTTGCAACCAGCATCATGGCATAGATGAGCACTGGTACGGTAATTGCACAGTAGAGGCAGACCGTCAGCGCCTTGTGTGCAAACGGCGTGTCGATAAACGCAAAAATCATGGCGCCAAGTCCGAATCCGATCAGGACCGCGATGGTGAGAATGGCGCCGATCTGTTTGAGTCGTTTCATATAAAATCTCCGATCTTTCGCTGAAAGTGACATCCTCCCCCACCTGTAGAGATGGGGGCTTCCCTAACCTCGGTAGGTTTGGTTCTCGTTCGATAGCACCAATGTGCTAAGCATAAGCGAGCTATCCCCGTGTGTCCCACGGTTTTTTTATATTACGTTACGGTCATGCCACTACCAGCCGCATTCCCTCATTTCTGATATTGCCAGCCGCATTTACATCTCTGTCGTGATGGGTTCCGCACTGCGGACAATCCCACTCTCTGACCGCAAGATTTTTTGTCTCTGCGTTCCTGTAACCACAAACGGAACAAATCTGACTGCTGGCGAAAAAATTGTCCACCTTCACAATCTTTTTACCCTGTTCCTCAAGTTTGTATTTCAAGAACCCTGTGAACATTCCCCACCCGTTATCTGAAACAGATTTTCCAAAGTTCAGCATCTGTGACATCGCTTTCATATCTAAGGATTCTATACATACACAATCATAAGTGTTTGCTATCTGCCTCGACAGCTTATGCAGAAAATCCTTTCGTTGACCGGAAACCTTTTCGTGGAGTTTTGCCACCTTGATTCTCTGCCTGCTGCGGTTGTTCGAACCTTTCTGCATTTTGGAAAGTCTGCGCTGCTCCCTCGCTAATTTTTCCTCTGCATTCCTGTAATACTTC